>DAISWT010000351.1:2318-3227 GCA_036826235.1 Acidobacteriota bacterium
CCCGCCGGCGGCGCTTCTGATCCACCTGTGCATCGGGCAGGCGTACGCGATCAGCGTGTTCAATCTGCCGCTCAGCCGCGCGATCGGCATCACCGAGTCGCGGCCGGAGGACTGGAAGCTCACGACCCTCGGCTGGATCTACACGCTGGCGATCGTCTTTCTCGGGCTGTCCGCCGCGTTCGCCGGCACCTGGCTGGAGCGCGCCGGGCCGCGCAAGGTCGGCGTCGTCGCGGCCTCCTGCTGGGGCGGCGGCTTTCTGATCGCGGCGCTGGGGGTGTTTCTCCACCGCATCGGCTTGGTCTATCTCGGTTACGGCGTCATCGGCGGCTGCGGGCTGGGGCTGGGATACGTCTCGCCAGTTTCGACGCTGATCAAATGGTTCCCGGACCGGCGCGGCATGGCGACCGGGATGGCGATCATGGGGTTCGGCGGCGGCGCCCTCATCGCCGCGCCCCTGTCGGACGCGTTGATGACGCGCTTCAGGGCCTCCACGTCGGTCGGGGTCTGGCAGACGTTCGTGGTGATGGGCCTGGCGTACTTCGGCTCGATGCTGATCGGAGCGTTCCTGTTCCGCCTGCCTCCGCCGGGCTGGCGGCCGGCTGGCCGGTGGCAGCCCGGGAACGATCGCGCCGTGGTGGCCCGCGGGCACGTGCACGTCGACACCGCCGTCCGGACCGCGCAGTTCCCGCTGCTCTGGGCGGTGCTCTGTCTCAACGTGACGGCCGGCATCGGCGTGCTCGGTCAGGCGTCGCCGATGATCCAGGAGGTCTTCAAGGGCGCCGTGTCGCCCTCCGCCGCCGCCGGATTCGTCGGTCTGCTCAGCCTGTTCAACATCGGCGGGCGCATCGCCTGGGCGTCGCTGTCGGATTTTCTCGGACGGAAGCGCACCTACGCGGTCTTCTTCTTTCT
>DAISWT010000352.1:0-3217 GCA_036826235.1 Acidobacteriota bacterium
GCCTCGTCCATCCTGGGCGCCGAGGGAAACCGCGAGTTCTTCCTGCACCTCTCCGCTGAAGTCTCCGGGGCGGTCCAGGGCGAAGATCTGGAGCGCCTCCTGGGAGGGATCGTCCATGGCGCCTAAAGCGGGGCCGCGATCGATCGCCACCGTCACGATCGTCGCCAAGCCCCGGGCGGCCGAGGCCCGTCTCGCGGCGCGCCGCTGTGCCCATTTTCTCGAGCAGCACGGTGTCGTGGTCGGGTTCGATCCGGAGACCGCCCGTGCCCTGGGGCGCCGCAAGGACGCGCGCATTCCCGGCGGCACCGCAAGACCCCCGGACCTGTACATCGTCATCGGTGGCGACGGCACGCTCCTGATGGCGGCCCGCGCCGTCGCGGCGCGTCCGCGGCCAATCCTGGGCATCAACCTGGGCGGCCTCGGCTTCCTGACGGAGACCGGCCCCGACGAGATGGAGGAGATCCTGGGGGAGATGCTGGCCCGGCGTTACGCACTGGACCCGCGCATCGGGCTGGAGGTCAGCGTGGTGCGCGGCGGGAAGACCATCATGCGCCAGGTGACCCTCAACGACGCGGTGATCAACAAGAGCGCCCTGGCGCGCATCATCGAGATCGGCCTCTCGATCGACCGCGATCATGTCACGACCTACAAGTCGGATGGATTGATCATCTCCACGCCGACCGGCTCGACGGCCTATTCTCTGTCGGCCGGCGGCCCGATCGTCCATCCGAACCTGAAGGCCTTCCTGATCACACCGATCTGCCCGCACACCCTGAGCATGCGTCCCCTGGTCGTGCCGGACGATTCGATCGCGGAGATCACGCTGCGGACCGGTGACTCGGAAGTTTACTTGACGCTGGACGGCCAGGTGGGCCACCCGTTGAGGATGAAGGACCGCGTCAGGGTACGGCGCAGCCCCCAGCCGATCCTGATGGTCCGTTCAAGGCACACGTCCTACTTCGAGGTGTTGCGGCACAAGCTGCATTGGGGCGAGCGCTGAAGAAGGCCTAGCGCTTTTTCCTGACGGGCACCGGGGAAGGCGCGGGTGTTGCGGCACCGATCAGGACGCCCGGACCGTAGCGGGCCGCCATCGCCGCATCGATCTCCTTGCCCGTCTTCTTCTGGTTGACCAGCTCCTGCACGTACTGCCTCATATCACGCGATCCCGGGGTCTTGGTGCAGGTGCAGACATTCAGAGGATCGTTGCAGGAACAAACGCAGCGGTAACGCTCCGCGATGATGCTGGCCTCGGGCGTCAAGTGAACGGGAAGCTGCGCGGCGATCGGGGTGCCCGGCTCCGGCTTCGCCGGCTCGCCCGTCTGCGCCTGGGCCGCGCCGGCCGCGGGCGCAGGCTCGGGTGCCGCCGGGTGGCTGCGGCGATACAGGGCGTACGCCACGAGACCGATCAGGATGACCGCCCCCGCCACCAGCGCCAGGTTGACGGTGCGCGGCTCTCCGGACGAACCCGATGCCCTCCCGGTCCCGCCTCGATCCGCTCCTTGCGGCTCGTCCACGCCCGGCTCCCCGAAGGCGCCCCCGGAGCCCGCGCGGTCGGCGGCGCTTCGCGTCAGGGGCTCCGGTGAAAGCGCGGCATTATAGTGTAACGGGCGCGCGAAAGACCAGCGGGTGGCGCGGCGACGGAACTCCGCGCTCCCTCTGGACGGGGCGGCGTCGACCGCCTATGATGCGCCTGCTGCCCGGGGATCCGGTTGCGGCCGCGGAGGGATGGATGATCGAGAAGTTCAAGGCGGACCTGTCGGAGGCGATGCGGAAGAAGGATGCCACCGCCACGGCGACGCTGCGCATGCTGATCTCCCAGGTCCAGTACGCCCGCATCGAGGCGAGGCGGGAGCTGACCCAGGATGATTACCTGGTCGTGCTGCAGCGCGCCGTGAAGACCCGACGCGAGGCGATCGAGCAGTACGACAAGGGCGGGCGCAAGGATCTGGCGGACAAGGAGAGGGCGGAGATCGCCGTCGTCGAGCGCTACCTGCCGGCCGCCCTGACCGCCGAGGAAACGGCCCGGGCCGTCGAGGCCCTGCTCGGGGAGCTGGGGATCACCGAGAAGAAGGACCTCGGACGCGCGATGAAGGAATTCATGGCTCGCCACCGCGGTCGCGTGGACGGCAAGACCGTCAACGCCCTCATCGCGTCCCGGCTCAAATAGGATCCGTGCTGACGCCCGGCTCCATCCGGCGCGGCGAGGCGGCCGCCCTCGCGGCGCTGACTTTCCTGCTGCTCGCCCTGAACCTCACACCGATCACCAACAACGATCTCTTCCTGCACCTGAAGACGGGCGAAATTATCCTGAAGACCGGAAGCGTCCCGCGCGTCGACGACTATTCCGCGCTGGCGCGGGGGCGCCCCTTCATCGCGCACGAGTGGCTCGCGGGCGTCCTGTTCCGGCTGGTCCAGGTGGTCGCCGGGTGGAACGGGCTGATCCTGCTCAAGCCGCTCGCGGCGATCGCGGTCGCGGCCCTCCTCTACGCCACGGCGCGTCTTCTCGGCGCGCCTCCGGTCGTGGCGCTTCCGGCGCTCGCTTTCGTGATGATCCTGGCGGCCGCGCGGTTCATGGAGAGGCCGCACATCTTCACGTACCTGATCGTCGCGATCTTCCTCCTGCTCCTGGCTCTGAGGCGGATCGGCCGGCGCCCTCCGCTCTGGGTGTTCGTGCCGCTCCAGATCGTCTGGGTGAACCTGCACGGCGGTTTCGTCCTTGGTCCGGCGATCGTGGCGCTCGCGGCGGCCGGCGCCGCCGTCGATCGACGATTCGCGCCGCCTCCCGCGTTCACCCGGGGCCGCCACGCAGCGGCCGGTCGCGCGGCTGCCGGACCGCAGGCCCCCTCGCCCGCGACCCAGGGACTCGAGGCGAAATCGCTCGCCCTGCTGTCGGTCGTCCTGCTGGCCGCCTCGCTCGTCAATCCTTACGGCTTCAAGCTCCTCCGATTTCCGTTCGAGCTGACCACGAGCTCCTTCATGGGCGAAATCTATGAGTGGCTACCTCCCCTCGTCGCCGTCGACTTCCGGACAGGCTCGGTCAGGCTCAGTCCCTTCGCCTCGACCTACATGGCGCTCTACTACCTCGCCTGGATGGCCTTCGGACTCCTGTCGTTCAGTCTGGCCGTTTTCCTGTGGCGGCGCGATCGACTGACCCCGCCGGGCGGCGCCTTTCCGATCCTCCTGTTCGCCGTGTTCCTGCTTCTTTCCTTGAGGATGA
>DAISWT010000353.1:0-3205 GCA_036826235.1 Acidobacteriota bacterium
CGTGGTCAACGAGGACGGCACGGGCGGACGGGCCAAAATCGCCGGCCGCGACGTCTGCGCCAAGACCGGGACCGCCCAAGTGTTCCGCGTCTCACGCGACATCGACGCGGACAAGCTGCCCAAGGACAAGCGCGATCACGCCTGGTTCATGGGGTTCGCGCCCAAGGACAATCCCCGCATCGCCTGGGCGGTGTTCGTTCAGAACGGCGGGCACGGGGGGACGACCGCGGCGCCGATCGCGCGCGCCGTCCTGGAGCGCTTCTTTCAGAAACTCGATTCGCGTCAGGGAGTGCAGCAGCTTGCCAGCGTGGCGGTCCCTCAATAACTTCGACTGGATCCTGTTCCTGGCGATCCTGGCGACCTGCTCCGTGGGGCTGGCGGTGATCTACTCCGCCACGACGGGCACGCCCAGTGCGGGGGCCTTCCACCGCCAGATGATCTGGCTCGGCATGGGGTTGATCCTGCTGTTCCTCGCGCTGGTGATCGACTACCACACGCTGGCGGAGTTCTCCTATGCTTTTTACGGCATCGGGCTGCTGTTCCTTGCGCTGACGCTGGTCTTCGGCCGGGTGGTCAACGCCAGCAAGTCGTGGCTGGGGGCCGGCGGCGTGCAGTTTCAGCCTTCCGAGATCGCCAAGGCGGCAACGATCCTGATGCTGGCCGCCTACATGGGACGCGAGCGCGTGCGTGGCCTGGGCGTGGTGCATTTCGCGGCGATCTGTCTGATCATCGGCCTGCCGGTCCTGTTGATCATGAGGCAGCCGGATCTCGGCACCGCGGTCACCTTTGCGCCGCTGTTCGCCGGAGTCGTCTTCATCGGGGGGATTCGTGTGCGCACGCTCCTCATCCTCGGATTGATCGCCACCCTGGCCCTGCCGATGGCCTGGGGCCACCTGAAGCCGTATCAGAAGGAACGCGTCAAGACTTTCCTTGAGCCGACCCGCGACCCCAAAGGCTCCGGGTACCAACTCATCCAGTCCCTCATCGCGGTCGGGTCGGGGGGCCTCCTTGGCAAGGGCTTCCTGGCCGGGACCCAGGGGCAGCTGCAGTTCCTGCCCGAGCAGCACACCGACTTCGTCTTCGCGGTCCTCGCCGAAGAGCGCGGGTTCGTCGGCGCGATGCTCGCCCTCGGCCTGTACTTCGTCATCATCTACCGCTGCATCGCCACGGCGCGCGCGGCCCGGGACCGGCTGGGTGTCTTCCTCGCCATCGGCGTCGTCTGCGTGTTCGCCGGCCAGGCGCTGCTGAACATCGGCGTGGTCGTCGGGCTTCTCCCCACCACCGGCGTGCCGCTCCCCCTGATGAGCTACGGGGGTTCGTCACTCGCCAGCACGCTCCTGGGCATGGGTCTGGTCCTGAACGTCTGGATGAGACGGTTGGTCAACTAACGCTGTGGCCCGGGAGATCCTCATCGAAAGCGCCGCGCTCGAGACCCGCGTCGCCATCCTCGAGGACGACGCCGTCGCCGAGCTGTTCATCGAGCGGTCCTCGAGCCGCGGCCAGACGGGCAACATCTACAAAGGCCGAGTCACGAACGTGCTGCCGGGGATGCAGGCCGCGTTCGTGGACATCGGCACGGACCGCGACGCGTTCCTGTACGTCGAGGACGCCGGCGGGGGCGTCGACGCCGAGCGGTTCGACGAGACCGAGGCGACGGACGAGGATCCCGCGGAGCCGTCGGCTGAGCTCCTCCCCGCTCCGCCTGCCCGGATCGAGCACCTGCTGCAGGAAAGCCAGGAGATCGTCGTCCAGGTCAGCAAGGACGCGGTCGGCCAGAAGGGCCCGCGCCTGACGACGCATCTTTCGCTGCCCGGCCGCTTCCTGGTCTATCTGCCGGCGATTCCCCACATCGGGGTGTCCCGCAGGATCGACGATCCCGCGGAACGCGATCGGCTGAAGGGTCTGGTGCGGGATCTCGCCCGGGAGCTGCCGCTTTCGGGGGGGTTCATCGTGCGCACCGTGGGCGAAGGCGCCTCGTCCGGGGCGCTCATCACCGACGCGCGATATCTCGCCGGCGTCTGGGACGATATCCGGCGCCGGGCGGCGACGCCGCCGGCGCCCGCCCTGCTCCACCAGGAAGTCGGAGCGGTGGCGAAGGTCCTGCGCGACGTGCTAGGCGACGACGTGCGGCAGGTGTTGGTGGAGGGGGAGGCGACCTACCGGGAGGCGGTCGAGTTCGTGGGAAGGATGCAGCCGGCCTTCCTCCCCAAGATCCAGAGGTACCGAGGCCGGGGGCCGATCTTCGAGGAGCTCGGCGTGCAGCCTGAGCTGGATCGCGCCCTGCGGCCCCGCGTCTGGCTCAAGTCGGGCGGATCGATCGTCATCAACCAGACCGAGGCGCTGGTGGCCGTCGACGTGAACACCGGAAAATACGTCGGCAAGCGACGGCTGGAGGAGACGATTCTCCG
Source organism: Acidobacteriota bacterium (assembly GCA_036826235.1). Classification (GTDB taxonomy): domain Bacteria; phylum Acidobacteriota; class Polarisedimenticolia; order Gp22-AA2; family Gp22-AA2; genus Gp22-AA3. Next base: position 2,409 of record DAISWT010000353.1, read on the forward strand.
GACGAACCTGGAAGCGGCGGCCGAGATCGTGCGGCAGATCCGCCTGCGCGACCTGGGCGGGATCATCGTGATCGATTTCATCGACATGGAGGAGCAGGCCAGCAAGGACGAGGTGCTGAGGCTCCTGCAGACCGAGATGCGGAGGGACCGTTCCCGGTCACGCATGCTCCAGATCAGCGAGTTCGGTCTCGTCGAGATCACGCGCCAGAGGACGAAACGCAGCCTTGAGCGCGTCCTGTGCCGCCCGTGTCCGATCTGCTGCGGGTCGGGACGGCTCAAGTCGCCGGAGACGATCCTGCACGAGATCGTGCGGGACGTACGGAGACTCGCGCCGATGCGCGAGGGAACCCGCGTCGTGGCACGGGTCCACCCCGAAGTGGACGCTTTCCTCGCCGGGGAAGGCGCCCCCCTCCTGGCCGCGTTGGCGACCCCGACGTGGCCGCGGCTCGAGGTTCAACCGGACCCGGGGCTTCGCCACGAACAGTTCGCTCTCGCCGTGCACGAGCCGGAGGTCTAGGAGCTCATCCGGACCACGGGACAGGCTTCTAGCCGGTGGCGGGAAATCCGAGCAGCACGGTCGTCCCTTCGCCGGGGGCGCTCTCCACCTGGATGCTGCCCCCATGTTCCTCGACGATCTTCTGCACGATGGCCATGCCGAGTCCGGTGCCGTGGGCCTTGCCGTGCGTCAGGAACGGCTCGAACACGCGGCGGCGCACCTCCTCGGACATCCCGGAGCCGCTGTCACGCACGCTCAGGAAGCACGATCCGTTGGAGCGCCGGCAGCGGATGTCCAGGAG
>DAISWT010000354.1:0-3201 GCA_036826235.1 Acidobacteriota bacterium
CCGCCGCCACCTCGGGCGCGCCGCGGAAATCGAGCGCCTTCGGCAGGATGTAGTCAGGTGACAGCTCGTAGTCCGGCACCAGGTCGGCCAGGGCGTGGGCGGCGGCGATCGTCATCGCGTCGTTGATGTTGCGCGCGGCGACGTCGAGCGCGCCGCGGAAGATGCCCGGGAAGGCGATGGCGTTGTTGATCTGGTTCTTGTAGTCCGATCGGCCGGTCGCCACGACGGCCGCTCCCGCCTGCAGCGCCGCCTCGGGCGCGATCTCCGGCACCGGATTCGCCAGCGCGAAGATGATCGGCCGGGGCGCCATACTCTTCACCATTGCCGGCGTGACCAGGTTGGGGCCCGACAGGCCGACGAACAGGTCGCGGCCGCGCAGGGCCTCGGCCAGGCCTCCGCGCCGGCCCTCGAGATTGGTGACCGCCGCGATCGCCTCCTTCTCGGGGTTCAAGCCGGCGCGCCCCGGGTGGAGGATGCCGTGCGTGTCGCACAGGAGCACGTCCCGCACGCCCGCCTGCATGATCAGCCGGGTGACGGCGATGCCGGCGGCGCCGGCGCCGTTGACCGTCACCTTCACCTCGCGGAGATCGCGGCCGGTCAGCCGGCAGGAGTTGAGGAGCCCGACCAGGACGACCACCGCCGTGCCGTGCTGGTCGTCGTGGAAGATCGGGATATCGGTCTCCACGCGCAGGCGCCTCTCGATCTCGAAGCAGCGGGGCGCGGCGATGTCCTCCAGGTTCACGCCTCCGAGCGACGGCTGCATCGCCTTGACGATCGCGATGATCTCCTCGGTGTCCTGCGTGCCGAGGCAGATCGGCATCGCCTCGATGCCGGCGAGCGTCTTGAACAGGACGCACTTCCCCTCCATGACCGGCAGCGCGGCCTCCGGCCCGATGTTCCCCAGACCGAGGACCGCCGAGCCGTCGGTCACCACCGCGACCAGATTGCCCTTGGTGGTGTACTCCCAGACATTCAGTGGAGATTTCATGATCTCGCGCACCGGCACGGCGACGCCGGGTGAGGCGATGATCAGGAGCGTGTGCTCGTCCTTCAGGGGGATCTTGCTGCTGTTCTCGATGGCGCCCCGGTAGCGGCGGTGCAGCTCGAGGGCTTCGTCGCCGAGGCTCCTCTCCTCGCTGGTGAAGCCGTGCTCCGCCAGTGCCGACTCCCCCTCGTAGACCAGGTGCCGGGTGCGGTCCTCGACGTAATCGGGGTCGACGTCCTCGCGCGCCACCCCGAGCGCCACGGCGGCGTTGGCCACCGCCCCCGCCACCGCCGGCCCGACGCGCAGGTCGAGGACACGCGGCACGATGCGCTCGTAGCTCAGCTCCTTGTCGGGCACCAGCCCGGCGATGGCGTCGGCCGCCGCGATCAGCATCTCGTCGTAGACGCGGGAGGCGCGCGCGTCCATGACGCCCCGCAGCACGCCGGGAAAAGCGAGGGCGACGTTCAATCCATGACGGTAGTTGGCGCCGCCCGTCAGGACCACGGCGGCCCCGGCGGCCCGCGCCTCGTCGGCGCCGATCTCCGGCTCGGGAGTCGCCAGGGCGAAGACAATCGGCCTCTTCGCCATCGTCCGGATCATCTCCGGCCGCACGGTGCGCGCCGCCGACAGCCCGACGAAGAGATCGGCGCCCTTGAGCGCGTCGGCGATCGTCCCCGGATGCCTCCCCGGGTTGAGCTCCCGGGCGGCCGCCTCCTTGAAGCGATTCATGTCCTCGGGGCGGCCCTCCCAGACGATACCGTGCCGATCGCACAGAGTGATCTCCGTCACCCCGGCCTTGCGCAGGAAGCGGGCGACGGTGATGCCGGCTCCGCCGGCGCCCGTGATCACGGCGCGGATGCCGCCGATCTCCTTGCCGACCAGCTTCAGGGCGTTGCGCAGCGCCGCCAGCACCGTCGCGCAGGCGCCCTGCATGTCATTGAAGAGGAACGGCACGGGAAGGTCCGTCTCGCTCATGGAGTCGAGGATTTCCATCAGCTCGAACGAGCGCGGCGAGGCGATGTCCTCGATGGCGATACCCCCGAACGTCGGATTGAGGCACTGGATGAGCCGGGCGAGACGTCCCGGATCGCGCTCGCTGACGCACACGGGGAAGGCGTCGATGCCGGCCAGCGACTTGAACAGGACGCACTTCCCCTCCATCACCGGCACCGCCGCCAGGGGCCCCGCGTCGCCGAACGACAGGACCGACGAGCCGTCCGTCACCACCGCCACGGCGTTGCCGCGCATGGTGTAGATGAACGACGACTCGGGATCGTCGCGGATCGCCAGGCACGGCTCGGCGACGCCCGGCGTGTAGACCAGGCTCAGGATGTACTCGTCGCGGACCGGGATCTTGCTCTGGATTCCGAGAAGGCCGCGGCCGCGCCGGTAGTGATCCCGGATCTCCGCGGGGTCGATGCGGTCGCCGGGCGGCTGCGTCACCGTCGTGCCTCCTCGGCCCGGGCCAGGTGGAACACCAGGTTCTCGAGCTGGATCTTCAGATCGACCGCCTTCAACAAGAGACCGGGGCGCGGCTTCAGCTGCGCGGGAGCGAAATTCAGCACCGCCTTGATGCCGGCGCGCCCGACCAGGTCCAGGACCTTCTGCGCCGCCACCGCCGGGACCGCCAGAACGGCGATGCTCGCCTTCTCGCGTCTGACGAGCTGCGGCAGCGTGTCGATGTCCAGCACCGGGATCCCGCCGCGTGATACGCCGCCGATTTTCACTCTATCATTATCGAACAGCGCGACGATCTGGAAGCCTCCCGCATTGAACCCCCCGTAGTCCGCCAGGGCCATCCCCAGGTTCCCGGCCCCGACGATGACCACCTTGCGGTCGCGGGTCAACCCCAGGATCCGAGTCAGATGATCCTTCAGGTCGGCGACCACATACCCCACGCCGCGCACCCCGAACTCGCCGAAGCAGGCCAGGTCCTTGCGGATCTGGGCCGAATTGAGCCCGAACTTCTCGGCCAGCGCCTGTGAAGAGACGGTCCTGACGTCCGCATGGTGCAGGTCTTCGAGGCAGCGCAGGTAGACCGACAGTCTCCGGGCCGTCAAATCCGAAATCGCACCGCCCACACGACGCGTCCGGGCCACCTTGTGCCTCAATTCACAAAGTGAGAATCGTAGCGGCCGCTCGCGATGGAGTCAAGTTCGCGGAAAATCGGGTCGCGGGTGAGAGCGTGGCGATCGATCCGGTCGATCGAAGAACCC
>DAISWT010000355.1:0-3196 GCA_036826235.1 Acidobacteriota bacterium
CGTTGGCCGGGACGATCTCGCCCGGCACCGAGGCCTCCGGCGCGTCGTTGCCGAGGACGCTGCACTCGATCTCGCGCGCATCGATGGCGCGCTCGACCAGGATCTTGCGGTCGTATCGCCCCGCCAGCTCGAGGGCCGCGGAGAGATCGCGCGCGTCCCTCGCCTTGCTGACCCCGACGCTGCTGCCGCCGTTCGCGGGTTTGACGAAGCAGGGATAGCCGAACGCCTCCTCGACGCCCCGGACGAGCCGATCACGCCCCCGCTCCAGATCGCGCCGCAGGACGACACGGTAGTCGACGATCGGCAACCCGGCGTCGCGGAACAGGGCCTTCATCACCGCCTTGTCCATGCCGAGCGCGGATCCCGCGACACCGGCGCCCACATAAGGGATGTCCGCCAGCTCGAGAAGACCCTGCAGCGACCCGTCCTCACCCCCCGTGCCGTGCACCACGGGGAACACCACGTCCAGCTGGCCGAGGGGAGACCCGTTCCGGGCACGGAGCGGATGCCGGCCGGAGGGGCGCAGCGCCGCCGCGCCCCGGGCCGATCGGGCCGCACCGGAGCGCCCGCCGTCGCGCAGCCGGACCAGGCCGCGGACCGAGGGATCGGGTGGCAGCGCACAATGGGCGCCGCCGATTACCCAGCGGCCCTGCTTGGTGATGCCGATCGGCACGACTTCGTATCGTCGGGGGTCGAGGGCCCGCATGATGGCGCGCGCCGAGACCAGGGACACCTCATGCTCGACCGATCGGCCGCCGTAGATCACCCCCACGCGCATCCGCGCGGGAGGCCGAGATGAACGCCCGCGGCCGGCGGCGCGGCGCGCGCTCACGCGCCGCTCCCCCGCCCCAAGGCAGCCAGGGGTCCGCGCGCCGGCGGGGGTTCGAATAACGGCGCTCGCCGGCCGAATTGAAGCGCCGCGCGCACGCGGTTCTCGAGCCGATCAGCGTGGGACGGGTCGATCGCCGACATGAAAAACGCCTCGGGCTGCTCCATCCGCAGCCTGCTGACCACCCCCGCGGCCGCCAGATCGATCTTGTTGAATACCAGGAGGGTCGGGTAGTCCGACAGCCCCAGTTCGGCGAGGGTCGAGCGCGCAGTCGTCATCTGATCTTCGTAGGATCCGGCGGCGGCGTCGACCACGTGCACCAGCAGGTCGGCGTCCGTCGCCTCCTCCAGGGTGCTCCGAAAGGAGGCGACGAGGTGGTGCGGCAGTTTGCGGATGAAGCCGACCGTGTCGATGACCAGGAACGGCGGGCGGCCGCCGCGCTCGCAGCGACGCACCAGCGCATCGAGGGTCACGAACAGGCGGTTCTCCACCCTCGACCCCGCTCCGGTGAGGAGGTTCAGGATGGTCGACTTGCCCGCGTTCGTGTAGCCCGCGAGAGCGACGCGGCTCAGTCCCGAGCGCCGCTTGCGGCGCTCCCCGCGCTCCTTCTCGATGCCCTGCAGCTCCGACGAGAGGCGCGCGATCCGGCTTCTGATGATCCGCCGGTCAATCTCGAGCTGCGTCTCCCCGACGCCCCGCTGGCCGATCCCGCCCACCTGCCGAGACAGGTGGGTCCACTGGCGCGTCAGGCGCGGCAGCAGATAGCGGAGCTGCGCCAGCTCGACCTGGGTGCGCGCCTCGCGTGTGCGGGCGCGGCGCGCGAAGATGTCCAGGATGAGCGCCGATCGATCGAGGATCTTCGCCGGGATGGCGCCCGCGAGATTCCTGACCTGGGCCGGGGAGAGGTCGTCGTCGAAGATCACCAGATCGGCGTCGTGCTCCCCGGCCAGGCGGGCCAACTCATCGACTTTGCCGCGCCGCAGCAGGGTGGCGGGGTGCACCGGGCCCCGGTCCTGAATGACCGTGTCGGTGACCACCGCCCCGGCGGTCTCGGCCAGCAGTCCCAACTCCAGAAGATGATCCTCGACCTCGGGCCGATCCCGCCGAGCATGGCAGATCCCTACGAGGATGGCGCGTTCGAGACGATTCACCACGCGATCTTAGTCTCCGGCCGCCGCATCGTCAATGCGCGCGCCGGACGACCAACCTCAATGACGACGTGTCGAGGAGGCGACGGCGGCGTCTTCCTTGAGCAGCGATTCGACCAGGGCGTCGTAGTTGGCGGGCAGGCCGGTGCCGGCGTAGCGGATGACGCCGTCCTTGCCGATGAGGAAATTCTGGGGGATGTAGGAGACCCGGTACCGCTCCATCAGCGACCCGCCCTCGTCCCACAGGATCGGGTAGTTGATCTTCATGTCATGCGCGGCCGTGCGCACGCCGTCCAGGGTCTGGTTCATGTTGACCACGATGCCCAAGACTTGAAGCCCGCGATCGCGGTACTTGTCGTACGTGGCGCGCAGGGCCGGCACCTCCTCGAGGCACGGGACGCACCAGGTGGCCCAGAACACCACGTGGACCACGCGCTTGCCGCGCATCTCCTTCAGGCTGTACGAGCGGTTGTCCAGATCCTTGAGCGTAAAGTCCTGGGCAAGATTCCCGACGCGGGTCCCGGGTGAAGGGGCGAGCGAAGGCATCTTCTGACCCGCGGCCCGCCCGGGAAGGAGGAGCGCCAGCGCCAGTCCGAGCAAGGCGACCCCACGCAGGTCCTTCATGGAATGATGTCTCACAGGATGCGGTCGATCTTTTCGACCAGCTTCTCCCTGGGGACATAGCCGAGGAGCTGGTCCAGGACCTTCCCGCCCTTGAAGAACAGGACGGTCGGGACGGACATGATGCCATATTTCACCGCCGTCGCCTGGGCCTTGTCGATGTCCAGGTGGGCGACCTTCAGGCGTCTGGCGTACTCGACCGCCACCGCCTCGACGATCGGCTCCAGCTTCTTGCAGGGCGCGCACCATTGCGCCGAGAAATCGAGCAGCACCGGCAGGGTGGAGCGAAGCACCTCGCTCTCGAAGTTGGCGTCGTCCACGTCGACCACGTCCTTCACGGTGATCCTCCGCTGCTGCCCACGGAAGCCGGGTGCGCTCTGGCTTGTGGCGGGACGACAGATTATAGCATCCCCGGGCGCAGGTCTTCGTGCCGGGCCGCTCTACGCCAGATGAAAGGCCGTCGTGATCTCGCCCACCAGGAGTCCGCGGTGGTTGCGCAGTTCACCCACGTAGCGCGCCCGCAGAGCCGTCGCATCGTCCGGGGCGAGGACTCCGAGCTGTCTGAGCGCTTCGAGGGCGGCGCTGAAACGGGCCCTCT
>DAISWT010000356.1:0-3192 GCA_036826235.1 Acidobacteriota bacterium
GAGGAGAGGAATAGGCGTTGACGGTGTTTCGGTATGTGGCCGTCCATCGGATCATCGCGATCACCCTGATCGCACCATGGATCATTGCGCAAGGTTTCCGTACGCTCGGGGCGGCGGAGGCGCCGGCCGATCCGGACCTGTCCACCGAGGGCATGCGACGCCTCGGTCCCTTTCACGCGCGTCCGATGCTGATATTCAAGGACGTGGGCTACGACGACAACATCCGCTTCGAAGCGCAGACTCCGAAAGGGGATACCACAGCGACCGGGGGGGTGGGACTCGACGCCGTCCTCCTCACGGGCGACAGGGGCGGCGTGCATCTCTACCAGGAGCTGGACTACGTAGCGTTCCAAAGGAGCACCGACTTCAACCACTGGAACGGCAACGCCCGGGCGCGCGGCATCATGCTGGTGAAGGGGACCGTTCTGTCGCTCGAAGAGCGCTTCGCCTCCGATCGCGAGCGGCCCAACAGCGAGATCGACGAGCGCCTGCGGCGGCGGAATAACGCGGTCACCGCGGCGGTCCGAACCATGCAGCGCCGCCGGCTGGGGCTCAAGGCATACCTGCGCGACGAGCGCATCGATTACACCTCGGACGTTGCGTCGCTGCCCGATGTCGGCCGCCTGCTCAACCGTGACGAGACCACGCTCTCGGTCATCGGCGAGATGCGCCTTCTTCCCAAGACCGCGTTCACCGTCGAAGGAGTCGTGTCCCGCATCGGCTTCGACGACCGGACGCAAGGCCGCGACACGCGCAAACGCGCGATTCTGCCGGGTTTCCGCTTCGACCCGGCGGCCGCGGTGCAGGGAGATCTCCGGGTCGGTCCCCTCGTCATGACGGCGCTCGATCGAGACGGAGGCGACTACCACGGGCTTGCCGGGGACGGGCATCTTTCGGCCCGGCTGGGACACGCGGCCCGGCTGAAGACAGAGTTCGGGCGTAGCGTCGAATTCTCAACCTTCGGATCCAACCTCTATTTCGTGTCGAGGCAGTGGTCCCTGGCGCTGGAGCAGTTCTTCTCGCGCCGGATCAGCGGTGAGGTGCTATACCGGCGCGGACTCAACCACTACCCGCTGGAGGCCCCGCGCGTCCTCTCGCCGGCCGTCCTGGGCATCCGGGACGACCGGCTCACGACCAGGCAGGCGACGGTGCGCTACCGGGCGAACGCGCAGATGAGCATCGCGGTCACAGCGTCCCACTTGACGCGCGACTCGACGGACGACTTCTACGACAGAAGCCGGAACTTCTACACATTCGGAACGACCTACAGCTATTAGGTGATGCCATGAAACGCATGACGCTTCTCCTTGCCGTGATCGTCCTGATGCCGGGATTCGGTCCCTCCGGCCCCGCGAGCATCCTGGCCGACGATTCGAGCCAGAGCCCGCCTGCCCCGCCTCCGCCCGCGATCATGGCGCCTTTGGAAACCGGCGTCGACCTGGCGCTGCCGCCGCCGGTCGCCGGGCCGGATCATCCAGTCGGCCCGGAGGACCTGCTCGAGATCAGTGTCTTCGAGATCCCCGAGCTGAACCGCACCGTGCGCGTTTCCGAGAAGGGGACGATCTCGCTGCCGCTTCTCGGAGAGATGGCTGTCAAGGGGCTGACCGCGATGCAGCTCGAGGACCGCCTGCGCGAGGCGCTGAGCCGGAAGTACCTGCAAGACCCCCAGGTGTCCGTGTTCGTGCGCGAGTTCGGCAGCAAGAAGGTGTCGGTGATCGGCGCCGTGGGGAAGCCCGGCGTGTACCAGATGCTCGGCCCCCGCACCCTCCTCCAGGTGTTGTCCGAGGCGGGCGGCCTGGAGAAGGAGGCCGGCGCGAACCTGTTCGTCATTCGTGCCGCGGCCGACGGAGCCACCGACGCCATCCCGGTGAAGATCAGCGACCTGCTCATGAATCGCGATCCCGCGCTCAACCTGGCCATCAACCCCGGCGACGTCATCAGCGTGCCGATCGACCGCCCGGTGTACGTCTACGTCGACGGCGCCGTGAAGACGCCCGGCCGCCTGGAAGAGATCGCCAGCCGACCGATCACGTTGCTGCAGGCGATCGCCAAGGCGGGCGGCCTGACGGAGAGGGCGAACCTCAAATCGATCCAGATCCTGAGACGCGGCAGCAATGGGACGCAGACCGACCTGCGAGTCAGCCTGAAGAAGATCCGCCAGGGCAAGGATCCCGACCCCACGCTCGAGGATGGCGACGTCGTCGTCGTTCCCGAGACGTTTTTCTGAGGAGAGACCGCAGTGATGGGTGAGAGACAGGAGAAAGAGATCCACCTGCTCGATTACTGGCACGTCGTCCTGAAGCGGCGCTGGGTCGTCTACACCTCGCTCGCGGTCGTGGTGTCGGTCACGACCCTCGGCTCGTTCCTGCAACGACCGATCTACACGGCGACGACGCGCCTGCAGATCGAGCAGAACACGCCGAAGATCCTGCCGTTCCAGGACGTGATGTCGAGCGTCCCGGACTTCCGCAACGACTTCTACCAGACGCAGTACGGGCTGATCCAGAGCCGGCGGGTGGCCCGCGAGGCGATCGACTCGCTGCACCTGGCCGACCTCGAGGAGTTCCGGGTCAGCCTGCCGCGCCGCGTCGCGGCCGGGCCGGCGCCGCAGGAGCAGGCCGAGGCGAAGCGCATCGACAGGTTCCTCAAGAAGCTGACGGTCACGCCGGTCCGCAACAGCCGGCTGGTCGACATCGCCTTCTCGTCTTACGACCGGGTGCTGGCGGCGCAGGTGGCGAACCGCGTGGCCGATACCTACATCGCCTTCAACTCGGCGTCGCAGTACAACACGACGGAGCGCGCCACGACCTCCCTGACGCACCAGATCGCCAACCTGCAGGACGAGATCGACGTCAAGGAGAAGAAGCTGCAGGCCTACGCGCGCGACAACCAGATCATCGCCCTCAGCGACAAGCAGAACATCGCCCTCAAGAAGCTCAACGATCTGAGCGACTCGTACACGCGCGCCCAGGCCGAGCGGATCGCGAAAGAGGCGCGCTACGCCGCCCTGCGCGACGCCAGTCCCTCCGACCTGCCCGAGGTGCTCGACAGCCGGCTGATCCAGGACCTGGCCGCCAAGTACGCGGAGCTGACACGGCAGCAGGCCGAGATGTCGCAGAAGTTCAAGCCCGACTGGCCCGCGATGGTCCGGCTGCGCCGCGAGATCGAGGAGACCGGACAGCGCCTGGAGAC
>DAISWT010000357.1:0-535 GCA_036826235.1 Acidobacteriota bacterium
TGGCGCCTGCCCCGACTGCGGTCGTGCGTTTGCCCTGCGCGCCGACGGCCCGATCGTGCAGTCGCGTCTCCTGACGCGCTGCCTGCGCTGCGGGCTGGACCGGCTGTACACCCAGAAGGACTTCAGCAAGAAGGCGGGGCTGTGGGTCTTCGTCGTCGCCGCGGCCCTGAGCGTGCCGACGTGGGGGCTGAGCCTGCTGGCGGCGACGCTGATCGACCTGGCCCTGTACTACGCTCTCGGAGACGCCACCCTGTGCTACGGCTGCGGCTCGGTGCACCGGGGCTTCCGCAGCAACCCCGTGCACCGCCCCTTCGACATCCATGCCCAGGAGACGGTCGACCGCCGCCCCCGGACGGCCTGAGAGGACGATGGCCGACGATCGCGGCGACTGGAAGGTGGTCCTGCAGTTCTTCATCGTGCCGCTCAGTCTCGTGGCGGTGCTGGTGAGCGTCTTCTTCGGGCTGCAGGTGCTGCGCTCCCGGCAGCCCGACCCGCAGACCGCCCTGGAGGACCTGAAGGGCAAGGGAAGCTTCCT
>DAISWT010000357.1:552-3188 GCA_036826235.1 Acidobacteriota bacterium
CCGAAGCGCTGGCAGGCCGGATACGACTTCTCCCTGCTCCTGCGCTCGCACACTCCGGGAAACGCGGGGACCCTGATCCCGGGAATGGCGGACGCCTTCCGGGACGCCGGATCACAGGGCGACCAGAAGCTCAGGCGCTATCTGGCCCTGGCGCTCGGGCGCTCCGGCGATTCGCACGCCGCCGCGGCCCTCCGGGAAGGGTTGAAAGACGCGGACGGCGAAACACGGCTCTTCTGCGCCTGGGGACTGATGCAGATCGCCGATCGGGATGCGATCGCCGACCTGCGCGCGGCGGCAACCGATTCCGACGCTGGGGTGCGCACGATGGCCGTTTTTGCCCTCGGTCAGATGGGTGACCACGATGGCGCGCCCGTGCTCAAGAGGGCACTCGGAGACCGGGAACGGGACGTACGCTGGAACGCCGCAATTTCGTTGGCGCGGATCGGCGACGCTTCCGGAGAGTCGCTGCTCCTCGAGATTCTCGCGATCCCGACACCGGTTCCGGCGCGGGCGGGGGACGCCGACCCGTCCGCTGGAGCCTCGCCGTCCCTCAATGCGATCCGCGCCCTGGCCCTCCTCAAGAACGACGCCGCGCGGGCGGCCCTGAAGCGCGCGTCGGAGTCGGACCCAAACGAGGAAATCCGCAGGACCGCCGGCGCAGCGCTCGAGTCTCTGGACACCGAAGCGCGCGATGTGTTGCCTTGACAGGGATTTGCGTCCCCCATACGATGGTATCGGAGCTCTTGGGTCCGTTATTCGAAGCGCATGCGCGCGCGGACCTGCGGACGCGCGGGTGAGCCGATGCCGGAATCTCTCAGGTACAGCGACGCGGTCATGGACCACTACAGGAATCCGCGCAATGTCGGCGAGATCCGGGGGTCTCCCGCCGTCGCCCAGGTCGGCGATCCGACGACCGGGGATGTCCTGAAGATCAGCCTGAAGATCGAGAACGGCGTCGTCAGGGAAGCGCTGTTCAAGAGCTTCGGCTGCACCGCGGCGATCGCCTCGGGCAGCATGGCGACGACGCTCATCGTGGGGAAGACGATCGAGGAGGCGGGACGCCTCACCAACCGCGACGTGGTTCTCGCCCTGGGAGGCCTGCCGGATTCGAAGATCCAGTGTTCCGTCCTCGCGGAGCAGGCGATCCAGGAGGCCCTGCGGCGCTACCGCGAGGCGCTCGAGATGATGCGGGAGGAGGTGCGGTGCCGGTGAGCGGAAGACCGGTGGCGCGCCCCGCCAGGCCGGGTCTGCTGGAGCTCACCTATCTCCCCTCGATCCTGAAGGGGATGTGGATCACGCTGCGCCATATGTTCCGGCCGAAGGTGACGATGGAGTACCCGGAGCAGAGGTGGCGTCTGCCGGATAATTACCGTGGACTGCCGGCGCTGGTCCGGGACGAGGAGGAGCGGGTGAAGTGCGTCGCCTGTTTCCTGTGCGAGTACGTCTGCCCGCCCAAGGCGATCCACATCGAGGCGCAGGAAATCCAGACGGGCGTCGAGAAGGGTCCCAGGGTCTTCGAGATCAACATGCTGCGCTGCATCATGTGCGGTTATTGCGAGGAAGTCTGCCCGGAGCAGGCGATCTTCCTGACCAAGGAATACACGACCGTCGGTCTGAGCCGCGCCGAGATGATTTTCCCGAAGGAAAAGCTCCTGGAGATGGGCGGCATACGGCCCGATCCGATCAAGAAGTGGCAGCGCCTCACCTCGAAGCAGGGGACAGGCGAGCCGGCCACCGAGTCCGTGGGAGCGGGCAGGGGCGCGGCGCCATGAACGGGACACCGAGGGAGCTCCCCGCGGGGATGGAGGGCAGCCACGAGCTCGAGCAGTGGATCCTGACGACCCGCCTGGCCGACTACGTCGCCTGGGGGCGGAAGAACTCGCTCTGGCCGATGCCGATGGGGCTGGCCTGCTGCGCCATCGAGCTGATGGCAATGGTCGCGCCGCGCTACGACGTGGCGCGCTTTGGCGCCGAGGTCCTGCGCTTCTCGCCGCGGCAGGCCGACCTGATGATCGTCGCCGGCACCGTCACCAAGAAGATGGCGCCCGCGGTCAAACGGATCTTCGACCAGATGCCCGAGCCGAAGTGGGTGATCTCCATGGGAGCCTGCGCCTCCTCGGGGGGCATGTTCCGCTCCTACCCGGTCGTCCAGGGAGTGGACGAGATCATTCCCGTGGACGTCTACATACCCGGCTGCCCGCCGCGGCCGGAGGCGCTGATCGAAGGGATCATGAAGGTCCAGCAGCTCGTCGAAGAGGGGGCGCGCGCGGCGCAGGCGGGCGCGCGCGTCCGGCGGCCGGACTCCGCGGCGGGAGCGCGGTGAGCGATGCCATGTGAAGACGCAAGCGACCGGCTCCGTTCGGAGATCGCCGCCGAGATCGGCGCGCAGGGGCCGATCCCGTTCGCGCGCTTCATGGAGATGAGTCTCTATCACCCGGTGCTCGGATACTACACCCGCGGCATCGGGGGAGGCGGTGGGCGCGACTATCTCACCAGCAGCGGCACCCACAGTGCCTTCGGCCTCCTTCTGGCGCGTCAGGTGGATGAGATGTGGCGCCGCGCCGGCCGGCCCGATCCCTATCATTTCGTGGAGTTCGGGCCGGGAGAGGGATACTTCGCCCTCGACTTCCTGCAGG
>DAISWT010000358.1:0-3179 GCA_036826235.1 Acidobacteriota bacterium
ACGTCGGTCACCCGCTGGAAGTGCTTCGAGAAGTCGAGGACGATGCCCCGCCCCAGCGTCTGCCCGGCGAGACCGGAGCCGCCTCCGCGCGCCGTGATCGGCAGGGCGTACCGGCGCGCGTACTCCACGACCGCCAGGACGTCCTGCTCGTGACGCGGCACGACCGCTCCCAGAGGCAGCACCTGGTAGATGCAGGCGGCCGTGCTGTAGAGCGTCCGGTGCAGCGAGTCGAACAGAACCTCCCCTTCGACGCGTCGACGCAGATCGTCCGCGACGGCGGCCGGGTCCGGATCCGCCCTGACGAGACTCTGCTCAACCTCTGCGGTCATGTCGTTCCCTTCGGTCGCGCGGCGCCACGAGACCGGCCGCGTGGCCAATCTCGGGCAGAATCAGCCGGCGCATCGCCAGACGCACGGCGTCGATCGAGCCCGGCATCGAGAAGACCACCAGGCCACGGTAGGTGCCCGCCACCGCCCGGCTGAGCATCGCCGCCGGCCCGACTCTGCGATAGCTGAGCGCGCGGAAAATCTCGCCGAATCCGTCGAGACGCTTCTCGAGCAGACCGGACACCGCTTCGAAAGTCCTGTCGCGCGGCGCGATCCCGGTGCCGCCGGTCAGGAGGACGACGCGCGCCCGGCCGGCGCGCGCCAGGGCCCTCAGGCGCGCGGCGATGCGGGGAGGCTCGTCCGGAATGATGCGGTATTCGACCACCGGATGGCCCGCCCGGTCCAGGGCGCGACGGATGTACCCCCCGCTCCGGTCGGTCGAGCTGTCGCGCGTGTCGCTGACGGTGAGGACGGCACAGGGGACAAACGCCGGACCCTTGCGGCGGTGCTCCCGGTACCCCATCGTCCCCTCATCGAGACCCGCGACGCCCGGAGCGCGGCCTCCCCCGGTGCCCGAGCCGGCTCCTAGGCCGCGAGGTCCATGAGGTAGCGGATCAGGGTGCGCACCCCGACCCCCGACCCGCCCTTCTTCATGTAGGAGTAATCCTTGTCGCCGAACGCGGGGCCGGCGATGTCCAGATGCGCCCAACGCAGACCGGGCCGCACGAACTCGCTCAGGAAGAGGGCCGCGGTGATGGCGCCGCCCCAGCGGATGCCCGTGTTCTTGATATCCGCGACGTCGCTCTTGATATGCTCGCCGTACTCCAGGTAGAGAGGCAGGGGCCACATCGGCTCGCCGGCCTTGGCCGCCGCGCTGAGGATGTCGTCCACCAGCTCGCGGCTGTTCCCCAGGACGCCCGCCGCCATCGGCCCCAGCGCGACCACGCATGCCCCCGTGAGCGTCGCCAGATCGATCGCCTCCTCGAGATCGGGGAGGGTGGAGGCGTACGACAACGCGTCCGCCAGCACCAGCCGGCCCTCGGCGTCGGTGTTGCGCACTTCCACCGTCTTGCCGTTCATGATCTTCACGACGTCGCCAGGACGCATCGCCCCGCCCCCCGGCATGTTCTCGGCCATTCCCATGAGCCCCACGACCTCGGTGCGCGGGGCGAGCTCCGGCAGCACGCGCAGCGCCGCCAGAACCGCCGCCGAACCGGCCATATCGCACTTCATCGTCTCCATCCCCTCAGACGTCTTGAGGGACAGCCCTCCCGAGTCGAACGTCAGTCCCTTGCCGATCAGGGCGATTCTTCTCACCGGCCTGTCCTCCGGCCGGTACTCGAGCTGAATGAGTCGCGGCGGGTTCTTCGAGCCCTGTCCGACGCCGAGAATGCCCCCCATCCCCATACGCCTGAGTTCCTCCGGCTCGAACACCTTGACGCCGATCTTCGACTCCTCTCCGATCTGTCGGGCGATCTCCGCCATGCGCTGGGGCGGAAGATCGCCTGCCGGCTCGTTGACCAGGTCGCGGGCGAAGTTCGTCGCACTCGCCGTCGTCTCCCCGAACCCGATCCCGTCCGTGACCTCCCGTAACGACGCATCGCCCGCGGCAACCTGCACCTGTCGCAGGTGTTTGCGCCCCGAGCGGGGCTCCGATTTGTAGCGGTCGAAACGATAGGTGCCGAGCAGCACGCCTTCGGCGATCGCCACGCCCGCCTCACGCGCCGGGAACGGCGTGCATCCCGCCTGCGGAAGAGGCAGCGCGACATCCGCGGCCCCCAGGGTGTCGCACTCCACCAGAGCATCGCCCAGGTAGCGACGGAAGCGTTCGAGCGTCAACTCGTCCTTCGCCCCGAGCCCGAGCAGAAGGAAGCGGCGGCACCTGAAGCCGTCCGGGGGCACGGTGTGCCAGAGAAGACGGCGGCCTCCGCGACCGTCGAAGCGATCTCCCCCGGCCACCTCGAGCAGGCGGTGCGACAGATCGCGATCCAGAGTGCCGGCCAGCTCCGGGTCGCCTTTGAACTTGTAGACGATCCCGATGTCCGAGGAGAGACCCGCGATGTCGCCCTTTTTCGCCTCGATCTGCAGGGTGGCGCTCACGCCCGGCCCTTCACCCAGGCGCGCACCCGCGCGACCAGCTCCGCGGCCGACAGACCGACTTCGTCGAGGAGCTGCGCCATCGACCCGTGCGTGACGAATCGATCGGGCAGGCCGGCGTGATGCAGGGCCCCTGGCTGCAGGCCGGACTCGTGCAGGAACTCGTACACGCCGTCTCCGAACCCGCCCCGCAATGTGTTCTCTTCAAGGGTGATCAAGACCGGGTAGCGTCCGGTGAGATCACGAAGCAGCGCGCCGTCCAGCGGCTTCACGAAGCGACAGTTCACCACGGCCACGTCGATTCCCTCCGCCAGCAGAGCCTCGCGCACCTTCACCGCCGTTTCCACCATCGCGCCGACCGCCAGCAGGCAGGCGTCTTTCCCCTCCTGCAGCACCTCCCAGGTGCCGATCGGGATCGTCCGGAACGGACGGTCGTGGGTGAAGCTCCGGCTGCTGCGCTTCGGGTAGCGGATGGCAAACGGGTAGACCTCCTGGTCGACCGCGGATTTCAGGAGGTCGCACAGCTCGTCGCCGTCCTTCGGCGCCGCGATGACGAAGTTCGGCACGGCCCGCAGGTACGACAGGTCGAAGACGCCGTGGTGGGTCGGGCCGTCCGCGCCGACCAGGCCTGCACGGTCCAGGCAGAACGTCACCGGAATGCACTGCACGCCCACGTCGTGGATGATCTGGTCGTAGGCCCTCTGCAGGAAGGTCGAGTAGATCGCCGCCACCGGCCGCATCCCCGAGATCGCCAGT
>DAISWT010000359.1:0-2625 GCA_036826235.1 Acidobacteriota bacterium
CGCCGCCAGGGCGCCGACGAACGCCAGGCGATCATCCATCTGTGCCTGGGCCTCGAGCTGCCTGGTCCGGTGCAGCAGCCGCAGGACGTACAGGAAGGCGATCAGCAGGATCGCCACCGCCGCCACCGCGCCGATCCAGAGCTTCACCTGAAGGTCGTGGCGCAGCTGCCGGATCTCCTTCTCGATTAACTCGCTCTCCACTCCGACCTCGCGCACGGTGGTGGCGTTGG
Source organism: Acidobacteriota bacterium (assembly GCA_036826235.1). Classification (GTDB taxonomy): domain Bacteria; phylum Acidobacteriota; class Polarisedimenticolia; order Gp22-AA2; family Gp22-AA2; genus Gp22-AA3. The sequence goes on from DAISWT010000359.1 coordinate 231, forward strand.
GGTCGCTCGGATGCCCGAGGGCGATCACCCTTCTGGGCTGCCCGCCGACCTGCCATTCCTCGCTCACCTCGGAGTGGCCGGGCAGCGTCGACAGGTCGGGGGCCCCGGACGCGGCCCGATGCTCCTCTTCACCGAACCCGACCCACAGGACCCGCCCCTGCAGATCGGTGATCACCCGCTGCCAGCGATAGCGGAGCGCCCGGAATATGCGCGGCGCCGGGCTCCGGTCGGTCGGCTGCGTGAGGCACGGCTGCTCCACGGCGCGGGACTCGGGATCGCCGGGGGGACAGGGCTCGGCCGGCGGCGGGGCGGTCACCGCCTCGTCCCCATCCGGCAGGAACGGCGCGGCGGGGCGGTTCTCCAGGATCCGGAGGGAGGCCCTGAGGGCCTGATCGATCACCCTGTGGCCGAGGTCCCGGAAGGCCAGATGGCCGACGACGAGGAGGTCCGCCACGAACAGAGTAATAAAGAGGATGGAGGCGAACAGGAGTTGCCTGCGGAATGTGGGTTTGGACCTGGCGACTTCCCGCACTGCACCGTCTCCCTGGGAGCCTGACCGGGGTTCTTTCGGGATCGGCTCCACGCGAACGCTCCCGGCGAAAGGGTCGGCTGCAAAAGAATAGCATATCCGCTTCCATCCGACCGGGGCCGCTGTACGTAACCCGCAGTGGATGCCGAACTTCCGCCGGACGAGCGTTGACAGCCCGAAAAAGCGTGTGCTAGGATGCGCCGCCTTTCAGGTTGCCCAAGAATTCATCGCTCGGATCCCGCGCAGGCACAACTCCTGGGCGCCGGGTGTCCGGCTTTGCGTGTCTGTGCGGGGTCGACGGGAATGGGAAGAAGGCCGGTCGTCCGGGTCGTTGCGCCGGCGCTCCTCGTCTCGGCGCTCCTCGCTACTCCCGTCCTGGCGGAAGAAAAGAAGGGCACCTGGGAGACCGGCTTCCTGCTCGGAAGCGCTCTCTACTCGAAAGAGCTGGGTATCGACAACGTCAATGAGTACGGATTCCGCTTCGGCTGGTACTGGAAGCCGGCGTACGAGCTGGAGTTTCAGTACCGGACCGCCGCCAAAGCGCACCTGAAGGACGAGAACAGCACGCTCCTCAACGATCCGTCGGTCTTCTTCGCCAAGCCGTCGCGCACGTTCACCTCCGACTCGTACAACTTCCGGTTCGTGATCAACCCGCGGAACGTCCGGCGCCGCCTGAAGCCTTACGTCGTCTTCGGCTACGGCCTGGTGACCTACGCCGCCGACCCGAAATTCGGGACGAACGAGCAGGGGAACGTGCGGGGCTATCCGATCACGCTGGGCGGGGGCATCCGCATGCGCCTCCTGCCGCACATGGCGCTGCGCGCCGAGTTCACCACCGAGTACGAGCGGCTCGACATCTACCACAATGAGCACCTGAGCGCCGGTCTGACCTGGGTTTTCGGCGGCGGCGGGGGCGCCGGTGGCTCCGCCGATTCGGACGGCGACGGTGTGCCGGACCTGATCGATCGTTGCCCCGACACTCCGAAGGGCGCTCTGGTCGATTCGCGCAACGGCTGCCCGTGGGACCTCGACCAGGACGGTGTGCTGGAAGGGCTCGACAAATGTCCCGACACCCCGCGCGGCTGGCCGGTTGACGAGGCCGGCTGCCCTCTCGACACCGACGGGGACGGCGTGCCAGATGGCGCCGACAAGTGTCCCGACACGCCGAAGGGGGCGATCGTCAACGTCGAAGGGTGCCCGACCGACAGCGACCACGACGGCGTGTGGGACGGCATCGACAAGTGTCCGGACACACCCAAGGGGGCCGTCGTCGATCCGATGGACAGCCCGACCGCCGGCTGTCCGCACGATGCCGACAACGATGGCGTGTTCGACGGCATCGACCAGTGCGAGCACACACCTGCCGGCGCCACGGTCGACGACAAGGGCTGCCCGCACGACTCCGACGGCGACAAGGTCCTGGACGGCATCGACCAGTGCCCTGACACCCCGAAGGGCCAGAAGATCGACAAGGAGGGCTGTCCGCGCGTGCGGCTCGACAAACCGGATCCGCAGGTCCTCCAGAACGTCAAGTTCGCGCAGGGGATCGAGCTGTATCCAGGCTCCGACGCCTGGCTGCAGCTCTTGGTCGACGCCCTACAGTACTGGAGCGACGTCAGCGTGGAGATCGGCGTCTACACCGACAGCAAGGGAAGCGCCGCCAGCAACCGGAACATCGCCCAGCGCCGGGCCGAGGTGATCAAGGAGTGGCTGAAGAATCACGGCATCGATCCCAAGCGGATCGTCGCGAAGGGGTACGGCGCGACCAGCTTCATCGCCGACAACGAGACCGAGGAGGGCCGCGACAAGAACCGCCGCGTGGAGGTCAAGCGCATCGCGGGTGATCTTCGCAAGCACCCGAAGCCC
>DAISWT010000359.1:2716-3177 GCA_036826235.1 Acidobacteriota bacterium
CGGCGGCCCCTGCCGCGGCTCCCACGCCCGGGCCGGCGCCCGCTCCCGGACCTGCGCCTGCACCCGAGCCGTCGCCCACGCCCGCTCCGGGACCGGCTCCGGAGCCCGGACCACCGCCCGCGCCCGAGCCCTCGCCTTCTCCCGTGCCACCGGAACCTCCTCCGGTCCCGCCGGCGCCGGCACCCTCGCCCTCACCAGCACCCGGCTTCTGACACGCAGAGCCCGAGATCGCGCTGGATCACGGGGCGCGCCACGCGACGACGGGAGGTTCTCAGCTGCGGAACCGGGGACACCCGGGATCACTAGGGAGTGACGAGTTCGCCCCGGAGCACGCCCATGGCGCAATGGTCGGGATCGAGGTGGCGCCAGACGGCGTCGCGCACTTCGTCGAAGCCGACGGCCATGATGCGTTCCGGGTAGCTCTGCACCGCCTCCATGCCGATGCCGCGCACCTCGGCGTC
>DAISWT010000360.1:0-3158 GCA_036826235.1 Acidobacteriota bacterium
ACCGACGCCGCCGGATACAAGAGCGCGATCATCAGCCAGTTGCAATCCGGGGCGGCCATCCTGTCGTACATCGGGCACGGGTCGTTCGAGACCGTGGGTGCGACCACATTCTTCACGAGCGCGGACGCCTCGAGCCTGACCAACGGCGCCCCCGTGCCGTTCATGGTGAACGTCAACTGCCTGGCCGGCGGATTCAACGACATCAACCCGATCGGTTCGCTCGGAGAGGACATGACGAACAATCCGAACGGCGGGGCGATCGGCGCGCTGGCCCCCGCCGGCCTGTCAATCTTCTTCGTCGGCGACGTGGTGACCGACCAGTTCTTCGGCAGCCTGTTCGGCCCGACGCGGGAAAGAGTGCTGGGGGCCGCGACGCTCGCCTTCAGGACGGCGCTGTGGAACCAGGGATCGGCGATCGATCTGCAGAGCTACACCTACCTGGGCGACCCGGCGACGCGTATCGCCACCCCCGCACCCGCCCCGCCGACGGGGCTGGCCGCCACGGCCGGCAACGGCCAAGTGACGCTGTCCTGGCTGGCTTCGCCCGAGTCGGTCGCGGGGTACCGGGTCTACCGCGCGACCCGGCCATCCGGTCCCTACGCACCGATCACCTGCGACTCGGCCACGACGACCTCCTGCGTCGACGCGACCGTGGTGAACGCGACCACCTATTACTATTACGCCGTGTCCGTGGACGCCGAAGGCTTCCAGGGTCGCTGGTCCAACTTCAACTCCGACTGCGACAACGGCCCCGATTGCGTGCACGCACTGCCGGTCAATCCGAACCCACCCTCGACCCCCACCGGCCTGGCGGTCCTGGACCCCGGGATCGGGGGTTCCCTTTCGGTCTCCTGGAGCAAAAGCCCGGAACGTGACATCAGGCAGTACACGATCTATTACGGCACCCAGCCGGGACTGTATCCCGTGAAGTCGACCATCCCGGCGTCACAGACATCCACGTTGCTCACCGGTCTGAGCGACGGCGTGCGCTATTTCATGGTCCTGACGGCCACCAACACGTCGGGGCTGGAAAGCGCCCGGACAGCCGAGGTCTCCGGGACATCCCACCTCATCCAGGGGATCGCGCCGCCCCGGGCCATCACCGACCTGACGGTGGGTGTCTCAGGGTCCGACCTGGTGCTCAACTGGACCCAGCCGACGGTCGACATCTACGGCCGGCCGACGACCGTCGTGAGTTACCACATCTACGCTTCGCCGCTGATGAACTTCGTACCCTCCGCCGCCACGCAGATCGGCTTCAATCCCGGGGGCTCGAACACCCGGTTCGTCCATGTTGGAGCCGCGATCCAGCCCGGGAGTCTGTTCTACCTGGTGACTGCGGTCGACGTGAATGGTTTTGTCTCGGGGGCAGGACGCGATTTGCCGAACGGCATCCAGACCATGACCGTCGCCCTGATCAGCCGCAGCCCCCAGACGGTGCGACTCGCATGGCCGGCGATCACCACCGACATCCAGGGTTACGCGACGCTCATCGACCACTACCAGATTCACCGGGCTTCGACGCCGGTCTCCAGGGCGTCGCTCAGCGCCTCGACGCTTTTGCGCGACAGCATCACGTCTCTGACGGTAGATTTAGACCTGACGGGGACGACCGGCCCCTCTTTCTTCAGTGTGATCGCCGTGGACGACAGAGGCAACCTGAGCCCGTTCTAGGAGGTTCGATCGTCGATGGATGCCACCAAGCCGCGGAGCATCGCCAAGGCAGAGTCTCCGGCCGATACGGCCCGGGAGGAATCCTCCGAGGTCACCCTGCTCATCGAGCGCGCCAAGAACGGTGATGCCGATGCCTTCGGTGACCTGATGCGCCTCTACGAACGGCGGGTGATTGGCATCGGCGTGCAGATGGGGCTCAGCCGGGATGATGCTCTGGATGCATGTCAGGATGTCTTCATAAAGGTCTTTCGATATATTCATCGATTCCGTTCCGGAGAATCGTTCTTCAAGTGGCTTTACCGCATTGCGCTCAACTCAATACATGATCACATGCGGCACGCGCGGCAACCGGGGGTCGTTTCGCTCGACAACCTGGATCGAGGGATGGCCCGCCAGATCGAGGACAAGAGTCCGGCACTCGCCGATCGCATTGAGAACGACGACTTGACGAGCAGACTGCTGGCAGAACTGCCCTGTCTGTCACGCAGAGAGCGCATCGTTTTTGTTCTGAGAGACTTCCAGGAGATGCCCACGAGCGAGATAGGAAAAATTCTGGGCGTTGCCCAAGTGACCGTGCGGCGTCACTGCATGTCGGCACGCCAAAAACTGCGCGAGCGGCTTTTTCCGCGCGGTCACTGAACGGGATCGACCGGAACACTGTACTCCATACCAGCGACTCGGGCGATTTTGGGTCATCCACGACGACCGGGCATCGCCTAAATTGTGCTTGACATCGAGGTGTTTGGGGGTATCTAGGAAACCAAAACGACGCGTTCAGTTGCCGACGATGCTTGGGTCGAACGGCTGTTCGGGAAAGGATGGGCGCGCCGGCATGGAATCAATGTCGAAATATTTCATGAGGGGGAACCCGGTGAACAAATTCCTCAAGAACCTGCTCGTGCTCGGAGCAGTCGCGCTGGTCTTCTCGCTCCCCTCGCCGGCCTTCGCCCAGGGCTGCGGGACCCCGACGGTCTCCGGGCAGTTCCTTGATGCCTATTTCACCGGTCTGCCCGAGGCCTACTTGTCGGGGCGGATCTTCCAGTACGGCAACCCGTCGATCAACAACGGGACGGCCGAGTTCCTGTGTCGCGCCTATGGCGACACGGCCGCCGGCGGGCCGTGTCCTCAACTCTCGGGCTCGTCCAGCGACGGCATCGTGATGATCTACGGCGACTGGTTCACCCAGGGGGTGACCGGCTGCCCCGTGACGCCCGGCGTGTCCAGGGACGGCGACAGTCCGAACGTCGCCTTCCTGACGTCGATCAAGAACGAAGGGACCACGGCCCACGCGGGCGTGTACGTCTTGTCTTCGGTCGGCTACTCGGGAACGAACAACGCCTTCTTCTTCGACGTGGCCCAGCCGTTCACCGGCTCGGCCTTCCTGCCGACGGGCGCCAACCTGATTCCATCGCCGCGGGTCAGCTCCTTCACGAACAACGGTGACGGAACGGCCACGGCGAATCTCGCCTGGGACGCCGCGACCA
>DAISWT010000361.1:0-3156 GCA_036826235.1 Acidobacteriota bacterium
TCTGCATGGCCTTGTCGGCGCACTTGATCAGGCCGAGGCTGGTGCGCGCGTGGTCCGGGTAGGACGCGATGCCGAACGACGCGGTCAGGGCCATCCCGGGAGTGTCGTCCACAAGAAACGAGCGGCTGCTCAGGGAGACGCGCAGCCGCTCGGACAGCTCGCACGCGCCGCGCAGGTCGGTTTCGGGCAGGACGACGCAGAACTCGTCGCCTCCGTAGCGAAACAGCTTGTCACTGCCGCGAATCTCGCTCACCAGGCGGCGCGACACCTCGCGCAACGCCTTGCTGCCCATGGCGTGGCCGAAGCGATTGTTGATCTCCTTCAAATTGTCCATATCGAGGAAAATGAGCGACAGCGATGTCGAGTAGCGGTGCGCCCGGTACACCTCCTCGCTCAGGAAGCGGTCGAAATACCGCCGGTTGTACGACTCGGTCTGGTCGTCCTTGATGATGAGCTCCTTGTAGCGCTCGACCAGAAGAGCGTTGAGCAGCGCCGGAATCAGCTCGGGCACCAGCCGGCCAATCCGATCCAGGTCGGCCCGCGAGAACTCCCCGCCTTCCCGCGCCATGAGCAGCATCCCCAGGAGCGCTCCGGCCCCCGGCAGCGGAACCGCCAGGACCTGCTCGATCGCCAGCCGGCGCAGGGCCTCGGGAGCACGCGCCATCATGGGCGTGAAGGACGCGGAGGGGGGGCCCGGCCCGCGCATCTCCGCAAGGTCGAGGGTGACGATACCCTTGCGGCGAGGGTCGTCGGGCGGAATGTGCGAGGCCTTCAGATGGAACGTGTCCTGTTCGCCGTCGTAGAGGTACAGCAGGGCGGCGGTCGCGTGCCCCAGCTCCATGCCCGCGCGGACGGCGGCGTCTGAAACGGCTGCGAGATCGAGCAGGCGGGCCGCGCCGAGGGCGGCGCGGGCGATGAGCAGGTCATCCTCGAACCTGTCCGGGCTCACTCTATCGCTCCCCCAGGAGGTCGGCCCTCAGGCGATCTTTTTCTTGAGCGCTTCCATGATGTCGATCGGAACCGGGAAGATGATCGTCGAGTTCTTCTCGGCGGCGATCTCGGTCAGGGTCTGCAGGTAGCGCAGCTGCAGGGTCGTGGGGTTCGCCGACATCACCTCCGCGGCCCGTGCGAGCTGCGATGACGCCTGGAACTCGCCCTCGGCGTTGATGATCTTGGCCCGCTTCTCGCGCTCGGCCTCCGCCTGCTTGGCCATGGCCCGCTGCATCTCCGTCGGCAAGTCGACGTGCTTCACCTCAACCATCGACACCTTCACGCCCCACGGATCGGTGTGGCGGTCGAGGATCTGCTGCAGCTCCGCGTTCAGCCTCTCTCTCTTGCTCAGAAGGTCGTCCAGCTCAACCTGCCCCAGGACCGCGCGCAGCGTGGTCTGCGCCAGCTGCGAGGTCGCGTAGTGGTACTGCTCCACCTCGACCACGGCCCTCTTCGGATCGATGACCCGGTAATAGACCACCGCGTTCACCTTGACCGAGACGTTGTCGCGGGTGATCACGTCCTGCGGCGGCACGTCGTGCACCACGGTCCGCAGCGACACGCGCACCATCCGGTCGATCGGGAAGAACACCACGGTGATCCCGGGCCCTTTCGCTGTTCCCAGCAGGCGACCGAGACGGAACACGACGGCCCTTTCATACTCGTTCAGGATCTTGATACTGGAGATCAGCCAGATCGCGACGAAGACGATCACGAACAGCATGCCCGCCCCCGCACCCGATGGACCCATGATCGAACCTCCTTCGCGGCTTGCCGCGGCGTCAGGATATCTCCTCGACTTCGAGCACCAGGTCCTGCACGCCCGTGACGCGTACCTTGGCTCCCTTCCGGATGGGCCGAGCCGTCCTGGCGTTCCAGTACTCGCCGTGCACGAACACCTGGCCCTCCGGCTCCAGGTCGGTCAGGGCCGTCCCCCGTTCCCCCAGGAGCCCGACGGAGCCCGTGGTCGGCTTGTGCCGCGACACCCGGACCACGAGCGTGGTCAGGATCGCCATGATCAGCCCCCCCGTCCCCGCGATGGAAACGATCGCCCAGCGCGCCACACCCAGGTGCGGCGTCCCCGGCTGGCTCTTGAACAGCATCAGGGCGCCGAGGACCAGGCAGATCACGCCGCCGACCGTCAGGGTACCGTAACTCGGCACCTTCAGTTCCAGGAGAAACATGACGATCCCCGCGACCACCAGCGCCACCCCGCCCCAGTTCATGGGCAGGATCTGCGACACCAGCGCAAACAGCAGAAGGCAGATGGCGCCGACCACCCCCGGCGCGATCATGCCCGGATGCGTGAACTCGATGTAGAGCCCGACGATCCCCGCGAACAGAAGGAGCAGCGCCATGGTCGGATCCGCCAGGTGGCTGAGGAGTCGGTCGCGCAGCGACATGTCCAGTGATTGGATCCGCGCCCGTGCGAGGTGCAGCGTCTGGGCGCGCCCGTCAAAGCGGCGGATGGTCTTGCCGTCCAGCGTTGTGATGATGTCGTTCTCGTCGCGGCACACATAGTCGATGAGGTGCAGCTTCAGGGCCTCGCGCTCGGTGAAGGCACTACTCTTTCGGACGGCGAGCTCGGCCTCCTTCTCGTTCCGACCGCGATTCGTCGCCAGGCTCCGCGCGTAGGCCGCCAGGTCGTTTTCGATCTTCGCCATCATCGGCGAATCCTTCGGGATGTCTCCGATCGCGAGCACGGGGTGGGCGGCGCCGAACCGCGTGCCCGGCGCCATGATTGCGACATCGGCTGCGATGGTGATGAAGAAGCCGGCCGAGGCCGCCTTGCTGCCGTTGACGAACACCACCACCGGGATGCGCGACGAGGTGATTGCCTGGACCGCCTCTTCCATGGAGGTGACGAACCCGCCGGGCGTGTCGAGCTCGATGATGAGAAGTGCGGCGGCGTCCTCGTTGGCTTTCTTGATCGCGTCCTTGAGGTAGCGCGCCGAAATGGGATGGATCATGTCCCTGACGGTCACCGTGTAAACGATCACTCCAGACCCGGAGGCTGGCGCGGGCGCGGAGGCCGCGAGCGACGCCGCGGCGGCGCCCCAGGCGAGAAGGGCCGCCCGCATGGCACGAGGCGCCAGGCCAGGCCGTCTCGTCATGCTTCTCGCGCACCGAGGAGAGCCCGCAGCCGGTCGACTCCGGCGCGGATCC
>DAISWT010000362.1:0-3144 GCA_036826235.1 Acidobacteriota bacterium
AGGAGCCGCTCCTCGAGCCTCTGCGGGTGCGCCAGGAACAGCAGGGAGCCCGCCACGAAGGTCGCCCCCAGGAGAAGCCGGCGCTTCGGGGACAGGGCCACGAGCACGGCCAGCGACGCCGCCAGAGCGACCCAGGAGCTGCGCGACAGGGTCGCCAGGAGCGGCGGGATGACGAGGACCGCGAGGAGGGCGCAGCCGCGCCTCCAGCGTGTCCGAACGGCCGGCAGAGTCAGCGCCAGAGCGCAGGCGACGCTGAACACCAGGACCAGGTACCCGCCGAAGGTGTTCGGCTCCCCCTCAGGCCCTTCGAAGGGAGCCGACGGCCTGATGCCCGAGGGCATCTGCCACCAGCCGTAGGCACCGAGGAGGGCGGCGGTGATCAGCGCGGCAGCGAGGAGACGGCGCAGCTGCTGCTCGCTGCGCACGTAGTTCACCGTCATGAAGAAGATGATGAAGTACTCCACGTACTTGGCGACGAAGCACAACCCCTGAAGCGGCCGCACGCGGCCGGCCTCGATGCCGACGAGCGTGGAGAACAGGCAGCAGGCGGAGTAGGCGAAGATCCAGACGTTCAGCCGCGTGCGCCGGATCGCCCCCAGATCCTTGTCGATCGCCATGCGCGCGATCCAGGCGAAGCCGACCAGCATGAGGAGAAGGTCCTCGGTTCGCAGGACGAGCGATCGGCTTCCCTCCAGACCGCCCCCGCCGAGACCGGCGACGGGGATTTCCGGCGACAGGAGCATGGAGAGAATCAGAATAACCAGCCCGGCCTCGGCGCGCAGGACCGTGGCGAGGAAGAGGATGGCGGCCACCGTGGCGAGGATCGGGACCTCGATCGGCGAGCGGGTGATCCAGAGCGACAGCAGCAGCACCGCCAGCAGAAGGCCGCCGAGAAGGGCGGCCCGCCGGACCGGAAGGGCGCCCTCGGCGCCGGGCGTAGCCTGCATGGGAGGCTAGCGCTCGCCGCCGGCGGCTTTCGCCTCGACGCCGGCCGCGGACGCCTCCGGAGGCGGCGGGGCGCCGTCGCGGGGCCGGGCCTCGTAGCGGTGATAGATGTACTGCATCTCGGGCGAATACGTGCTGACCTCCGCCTTGACGTCGTTCAGCACGATGCCGCGGATGGCGGCGTGCACGTTGTCCAGGTGACTCTTGGCGCGCTTCAGGACCGCCCGGCCGATCCGACCGAGCTGGTACACCAGGACCACCCCGTCGACCCGCGTCGACAGGATCACGGCGTCGGTGACCGGGAGGATCGGCGGCGCGTCGATCAGGATGACGTCGAAGCGCGAGGCGACCTCCACGATGAAGTCGGAGAACAGAGGCGAGGCCAGGAGCTCCGAGGGATTCGGGGGCAGGGCCCCCGCGCTGAGGATGCACAGGTTCTCCAATCCCGCGGAGGTGAGCATCGAGCGCATGTCGATGCGCCCGAGGAACACCTCCGAGAACCTGTGCAGGACGTCGTCCAGGCGGTTCATGCCGAGCACCACGTGCGTGAACCCCGGCTCGCGCGGCACACCGAAGATTCGGTTGAGAGCCGGGCTGCGCAGATCGCAGTCCCACACCAGCGTCTTCATGCCCATCTGCGCCATCGCCACCCCCAGGTTCGCCACCGTGGTGGACTTCCCCTCGCTCGGAGAGGCCGAGGTGAACAGGAAGGTGCGGCCGGCCTTGCCGATGCGGGAGAACTCGATGTTGGTCCGCAGCGCCCGGTAGGCCTCCGCCGCCGGCGATTGCGGGGCAAACTGCGTCACCAGGGCGCCGAGCCCTTCGAGGCTCGGGTCGGAGGCGAGCGTGGGATTGCGCTGCAGGATCTCCCGCCGCGTGGCGTCCGGGTCGATGTGCGGTACGACTCCGATCACCGACAGGCCGAGGTACTGCTCGACGTCCTCGATGCTTCCGATCGACGTGTCCAGGGTCTCCGCCAGGAATGCCGCGACCAGCCCCACCAGAAGACCGACGACGACGCCGACGAGCGACCGGAGGATCCGCCCCGGGATGTGCCGTGGCACGGCCGCGGTCGCCTCCTCGACCACCGTCAGCTCCTGCACCTTGTCGGCCTCCTTGATGAGCGCCTCCTGGTGCTTGCGCATCAGCATCTCGTAGGCCTCGGCGTTGACCTGGACCTCCCGCTGCAGGCCCAGAAGGGTCTGCTCGGCGCGGGGGAAGCGGGCCAGCTTGGAGTCGAGTTCGCGCTTGCGCCCGCGCGCCAGGTCAAGCGCCGTGTGCGTTTCGCGGCGCAGCCGCTCGGTGAGCGTGTCGATCTGATCCTCGATCGACTTCACCTCCGGCGCGTCGCCCTTCTGGAACGCCAGCAGCTGGCGTTTGCGGTCCTCCAGCCTCGCCAGCTCCTGGCGCAGGCCCGCCAGACCCTCCTCGGACAGGTCGACCAGGAGCAGCTCGGGCGACGAACCCGGATCACCCGGGTGATCCAGGAGGTCGGCCAGGTGCTGCAGCGCCGCCAGGCGCGCCTCGGTCTGCCCCGCCTCGTCCTGGAAGAACTGGATCTCCTTGGCGTCGGGCATGCTGGCGCCGACGTTGGCCTCCTTGAACCGGGTGAGGCGCTCTTCCGCGGCGCGCAGCCTGACCTCCACCTCCCCGACCTGGCGCTCGACGAACTCGCGAGCCTCGATCGCCTGGCGGTTGCGCTCGAATGTGTGCCGCAGGATGTACTCCTGCATCACCGCGTTCACCACCTGGATCGCCTCCTCCGCCGTCGGGCAGGCGCTCTTGATCTCGATCAGGCTGGTGTTGTCGATCGGCTTGGCCGTATAGGTGGCGAGCATGGCGTCCAGGTCCGACGACAGCTTTCTGTCGGCCAGGACGCCCTCGATGGCGGCGGACATCGGGATGCGGCCCAGTCTCTGCGCCGCTTTCAGCGCTATCGGCTTGCTGGTGATGATCTGCGCCTGCGTCGCCAGGTCGTCACCCGGGCTCCAGGTGAACGTCTCCAGGAACAGCCCGGTGACGCTGTCCGTGCGGCTCCACTTGACCCGCGCGCTCGCCTCGTACACCGGCCCGGTGCGTGGCGTCAGGATCAGGGTCAGGAGGCCCAGCGCCAGGCAGCTGCCGGCCACCACCTTCCAGCGGCGGCGCAGGATCCGGAGATAGTCCTGGAGGTTCAGGTCGTATTCCGCGCTCATGTCA
>DAISWT010000363.1:0-3129 GCA_036826235.1 Acidobacteriota bacterium
GCGCGACCTCAAGGACAGACTGGCGCGCATCCTGATCGGCGTCGACCGCGAGGGGCGCGGTGTGGTCGCCTCGGCCCTGCAGGCCCAGGGGGCGATGGCGGCGATCCTGAAGGACGCGATCAAGCCGAACCTGGTGCAGAACCTGGAGGGCGGCGCGGCCCTGATCCACTGCGGCCCGTTCGCCAACGTAGCCCACGGCAACAACTCGGTGCTGGCCGACCTGCTGGCGCTCAAGCTGGCAGACTACGTCGTCACCGAGAGCGGCTTCGGTTCCGAGATGGGGGCCGAGAAGCTGTTCGACATCAAGTGTCCGGCGGCCGGGCTCGTGCCTTCGGCGGCGGTCATCGTGTGCTCGGTGCGCGCCCTGAAGCTGCACGGCGGAGTGCCGATGGACAAGGGCGACACCGCGGCACTGACGCGGCCGGACATCGCCGCCACCGGCCGCGGCTGCGCCAACCTCGCAAAGCACATCGAGAACATCCGCACCTTCGGCCTGCCTGCCGTCGTGGCGGTCAACCGCTTCGTCGGCGACACGCAGGGGGAGATCGACGAAGTCCTGCAGCGGGCGCGCGCGGCAGGGGCGTTCGCCGCGATCCCCGTCGAGGTATGGGCGCGCGGCGGCGAGGGAGGCCTGGAGCTGGCGGAAGCCGTGGTCAGGGCGGCGGACTCCGGCGCGGTGTTCCGTCCCCTGTACTCCCCCGGTCTGTCCATCGAGGACAAGATCGAGACCATCGCCCGGAAGATTTACGGTGCCTCGGGCGTGACCTACACCGACAAGGCGAAGGACCGGATCGAGTTCTGCCGGCGCCAGGGTCTGGGGCAGGTGCCGATCTGCATGGCGAAGACCCCGCTGTCGCTGTCGCACGACCCGGCGCTCAAGGGGCGTCCGTCCGGCTTCGTCCTGCCGGTGACCGACGTGCGCGCCTCCGCCGGCGCTGGATACGTCTATCCCCTGATCGGCAGCATCATGACGATGCCCGGGCTGCCGACGGTGCCGGCGGCCGTTCACTTCGACCTCGATGACGACGGCCGCGTCAGCGGTCTCTCATGACCCCGGCCATGGCAGGGCTTGTCTTGTCCCGAGGCGTCCGTCAGGCACGGATGCGACGCGTGTAGCGGGCCACCAGGAAGGCGTCGTAGGTGCTCATCAGCCAGGAGAGGGCGGTGACGAACAGGACCGCCATGCCGATTTTGATCGCCCGGTTCAGCAGGAACTGCCGCGGCTCGATGTCGGCCAGGATCCGGAAGAAGGGCGACAACCGGTACAGGACCACCAGGTACACCTGAACGAAGAACGAGAACAGGAAGAAGACCGCCTTCCCGAGCTGCCCGTTGAGCAGCTGGCCCCATCCGGGCACGAACAGAGACGCGAGCCCCGAAACGATTGGTCTGTGCAGGCCGTCGAACCGCCCACCGCGCGCCTCCGCTCCACGATAAGCCTGCGCCACGTTGTAGATCATGAAGAAGATCACGCAGAAGTCGATGGAGGAGGCGTACAGCATCAGCTCCCACTCGTTGACGAAGAACAGGTGGGCGAACGTCCTGATCCGGTCCCAGGTCATGAACAGGAAGTAGTGAAACGCCAGGATGAGGAGCTCGCAGCTGAGGAACAGAGCCGCCAGCTTGCCGTCACCGTTATAAAGCTGCCCCAGGCCCCAGAGGAAAAGAGACAGCGTCGATGCCGCGGCCGGATTGCGCCGACGCCGGCCGGCGCGCGACGGCGCGGCGTTCCCGGCGACAGTCTCATCGGCTGCCCCGGACCTCTCGGCGCCCCTGGCCCCTTTCGCGGCAGGCACGGCGCGCGGGCCCTTCCCTTTGCCCTTGTCGCCGGGCTTGAGGATGTCGTCCTCGGTGATGACGAAGACCTCGTCCTGGTTGATCATCTCCCTCCCCCCTCCATCCTCTGCGGAAGGACCGCCACGTCAGATCTAAGGTGATGCCTCCACCCGGGCGGCGCAACCTCGGGGAAAACAGCAAGGGGCGTACCAGTCGGTGTCCATAACGCAGGATTCGCGTAAGTGTCCGGACAGGCGGGGCTTGAGCGCAAGACGATGCGCAAGAGAGCGAACCACGAACGGTCCTCGCGGGTCGTGCCGGTGCAAAAACGGTAAGGCGGATTCCGCTTTCGTATCCGCAGAACGGCTCAGTCGTGGGTTCGGCCGACCAGACCCGCCAGGGCGCGGATGTCCTTCACCAGGGCGCTGAACTGCGCCGGCAGGATGGACTGAGGCCCGTCGGACAGGGCCTTCGCCGGATCATGGTGGACCTCGACCATGATACCGTCGGCGCCCGCTGCGATGGCGGCGCGCGCCAGCGGGAGGACCTTGTCGCGGCGGCCGGTTCCATGGCTCGGGTCCACCAGGATCGGCAGGTGGCTGAGATGCTTGACGGCCGGCACAATCGCCAGGTCCAGGGTATTCCGGGTGTGATCGGCGAACGTCCGGACCCCGCGCTCACAGAGGAACACCTGGTAATTCCCCTCCGAGACGATGTACTCGGCCGCCATCAGGAACTCCTCGAGCGTCGCGGACATGCCGCGCTTCAGGAAGATCGGCAGCCGCGATTTTCCGGCGCGTTTGAGGAGCGAGAAGTTCTGCATGTTGCGCGCCCCGATCTGCACCGCGTCCGCGTAGTCCTCCACCAGGGCGAGCGATTCCTCGTCCACGGCCTCCGTCACAATCGGCAGCCGCGTCTCCTCCCTGACCCGCGCCAGGATCTTCAGGCCCTGCAGGCCGAGCCCCTGGAACGAGTAGGGCGAGGTGCGCGGCTTGAAGGCTCCGCCGCGGAACAGATCGGCCCCCGCCTCGCCCACCTGCCGGGCGATCGTCAGGGTCTGCGCCTCCGTCTCGACGGCGCACGGACCGGCGATGATCGTCAGACGACTCCCGCCCACGGGACGACCGCCGACCTGGATGACGCTGTCGACAGGCTTCACCTCCCGGCTCACCAGCTTGTACGGCTTGGTGACCCGGATCGCCTCCTGCACTCCCGGAAGGATCTCGAACTCGGCCTGGTCGAGCGGACCGTGGTTGCCGGTGATCCCGATCGCGGTGCGCTCCGCCCCGGGGATCACGTGGGGGCGAAACCCCAGGGCCTGGATCCGTTCGATGACCTCCCGGATCTGCACAT
>DAISWT010000364.1:0-3129 GCA_036826235.1 Acidobacteriota bacterium
TGCGCATCAACGAGTCGGTCGAGTTCATCACCCACATCGCGCAGCAGACGCACCTTCTCGCCCTGAACGCCACGATCGAGGCGGCCCGCGCCGGGGAGCACGGGCGGGGGTTCTCGGTGGTCGCCGTATCATTAAAAAAACTGGCCGACTCGTCGCGCAAGTTCGCCGACCAGATCTCGCGCCTCGCGAAGGAGATCAATTCGCAGTCCACAGACGTCATCGGCTCGATGACCGACAGCACCCAGTCGGCCCGCGCGGGGAAATTAGTCATTCTTCAATCCAAGACCTCGATCGAGGCGATGGTCCAGTCGGTGCTGACCAGCATGGATCGGATCGAGGCGATCTCCGCGCTCACCGAGACGCAGGCCAAGGGGGCCGAAGGCCTGGTGCGGGCGATCGAAGAGATCTCCAAGATCGCCGAGGACAACGCCGCCGGGACCGAAGAGGCCTCCGCCGCCACCGAGGAGCAGACCGCCTCGATGCAGGAGATGTCCGCTTCGGCGCAGGAGCTGGCGAAGACTTCCGATACCTTGAAAGACCTGATCGCCGTCTTTAAGGTCGGTTGAAGAACGGGAGGGAACGGGCGTGCAGGATCCGATCATCACCTTCGAGGCGCGCTCCGAGTGGTACGGCCTCAAGGCGAAGGACGTGCGCGAGGTGGCGCGCCTGCGCGGCGTGCGGGCCGTGCCGCGCGCTCCGGGCGTCATCGCGGGACTCGCCGAGGTGCACGGACGCATCGTCACCTTGATCGATCTGGAGCGGCTCCTCGACACCGCGGGCGCCGGCCCGGCCTCGTCCCGGGACGCGCTGGCCGGCGTCGGCGGTGCCGACGCGTACGGCGTCGTCCTGGCACTGCCTTTCGACCACCTGGGGATCCTGGTGCGCAACGAGGTGGACGTGGCCTCTTCCGCCGGCGAGGACGTTGAGCCGCGGACCCGCGACGAGGCCTCGTGGCTCCAGGCGCGGCTGCCGGTCGGCGATCGACTGCTCAATCTGCTGTCCGTGCCCGCGCTCCTGGCGCGCGTCGAGGAATCGATCCGCGCCGGGTTCCGCCCCGAGGGCCGCGGCGAGGACGAGACCCCATGACGCCGATCCGGGTGCTGGTCGTGGACGACGCCATGTTCATGCGCTCCATGATCAAGGACATCCTGAACAACGCCAGCGGCCGCTACGAGGTGGTCGGCGAGGCCAGCAACGGCCGCGAGGCGATTGCCCGATTCCGCGAGCTCAGCCCCGAGCTCGTGACCATGGACATCGTCATGCCGCAGCTCGACGGCATCGAGGCCACCCGCGAGATCCTCAAGGTCAACCCCGCGGCCGTGATCGTGATGTGCAGCGCCATGGGCCAGGAAGCCCTGGTCGTGGAATCGATCTCGGCCGGCGCCAAGGACTTCATCGTCAAGCCGTTCACGTCCGACAGGGTCCTGCAGGTGCTCGCGAAAGTCATGCCCGGCGCGAGCGGCGGGTCCGCCGCACCCTAGGGGGTCGCGCGGCGTGGACACAACCGATTTTCTCGACCTCTTCGCCAGCGAAGCCCGCGAGCACATCGAGGCCCAGGGGGCGCTCCTGTCCCGCGGGCTCGCCGCCGGTCTCGAGCGGGAGGAGATCAACGAGCTGTTCCGCCGCGCCCACTCCATCAAGGGGATGGCCGCGGCGATGGGATTCACGCCCATGGCCTCCCTGGCGCACGCCATGGAGGACCTGCTGCACCGGTGGCGCGATGGTCACGACCACCCGGCCCAGGACAGCCTCGCGCTCCTGACCCGCGCCAACGATCATCTGTCCGCCCAGCTCGACGCCGTGGTCGCGAAGCGTCATGTCCCTCACGGAGAGGACCTCGTCCAGGCGATCCGCGCGCTGTGCCCCGCCTCCGGGACCCGCCCCGCGGCCGGTGGCGCCTCCCCTGAGCCGAAGGGCGAGCCGCCGGCGCCTGCCGGCGCGGTCGCCACGGACGACCCCAGGCCGAGGCTTCTGATCGACGTGGCGATCCGCAGCGGCGCCCCCCTGCCGGGGGCGCGGGCGATGGTCATTCTGAAGCGTGTTGAGGAGCACGGGAGGATCGTCGAGATCTCCCCGGCCGTGCAGATCCTGGCGACCGGCCGGTTCAACGGCAGGTTGCGGTTCGTCGTCGCCTCCAACGTCGCCCCGGCCCGGCTGGCCTCGCTCATCGGTGGCCTGCCGGACGTCGCCGCCTGCGAGGTCGCCCAGGGCGTGGCGGAGGACGACCCGGCGCGCCCGGGGCGCCGCCAGGAAGGGCGGCGCGTCCTCCCCGATCGCCGGGACGGTGCGACCGGTAGCCCGGCGGGCGCGCCGGAGGGGACGCCGGCGCCTGCGGGCGAAACGGAGACCCGCCACGCCGGTTCGATCAGCAACGTGCGGGTTGCGACGGAGCGGCTGGATCACCTGCTCGACGGCGTCGGCGAGCTGATCCTCGACTACGAACGCCTGAAGCGGGCGGTCGACCCCGAGCCCGGCTCGGAGCAGGAGGAGATCCTGGAGGGCCTCGGACGCACGGTCGACGGACTGCGGGACGAGGTGCTCACCATGCGGCTCCTTCCCTTCTCATCGATCGTACCGCGCCTCGAGCGCAGCGCGCGCGACCTCGCGGCCCGTCTCGGGAAGTCGGTCGATCTGGAGGTACGCGGCACCGAGGTCACCCTCGATCGCTCGACGCTGGAGGAGATGATCGACCCGCTGCAGCACATCCTGCGCAACAGCATCGACCATGGTCTGGAGGAGACGGAGGCCCGCTGCACCGCCGGCAAGCCGCCCCGGGGCCGGATCGAGATCGAGCTGTCACGGCAGGAGGACCGCATCAGCCTGGTGGTCTCCGACGACGGGCGGGGTATCGACCCGCAGGCCCTGCGGCGGGTGGCGACGGAACGGCGCTTCCTGTCGCGCGAGGCAGCGGTCCGCCTGTCGGACGAGGAGGCGCTGATGCTGGTCACCATCCCCGGCTTCTCCACCGCGACCCGCACGACCGAGATCTCCGGCCGCGGCGTCGGGATGGATGTCGTCAGGATGCGGGTGCAGAAACTGGGCGGCAACCTGGTCATCCGATCCCAGGTGGGTGTCGGGACCCGCCTGGTGATGGACCTGCCGCCGACGGTGACCGTGACCCGCGCCTTC
>DAISWT010000365.1:0-3129 GCA_036826235.1 Acidobacteriota bacterium
GGCGAGCGGCACCGCCAGCCGCCCGGCCGGTCGCGACGGTGGCCAGCGCCGCCCGAGCCTCGACGTCGGCAGCGGGGTGGTGGATATTTTCGAGGACGACCGCCGGATCGCTGACTACGACGTGCACTCCGCCTCGGGCGCGATCGCGCTCGGGGCGCAGCTCGGCCGGTCCGGCGAGGCGCGCGCCGGCGTGCTGCGCGGGCGAGCGCGGGCGCACGTCGGCGTCGGCCCGAGCACTCTGCCGCGCCTCGACGTGTCGATCGGCGCCTGGGTCGGCACCCTGAACTTCGACCGGCTGGACGAAGCGCACTTCCCGCACCGCGGGTTCGCCGGGGGGCTGGGGGCCTTCCTGGCCAGGCGTGGCCTGGGCTCCGACGTGGCCTACGACAAGCTGACCGGCGACGCGTCGCAGTTCTTCACCCGCGGCCGGAACACCGTCTTCATGGGTCTGAGCGGCGGCACCAACCTCGGAAGCGCCATCCCCTTCTACGACGAGTTCGGTCTGGGCGGTCTGTTCTCGCTGTCGGGCTTCCGCGAGGGGGAGATCCGCGGCCAGGTGTACGGCGTGTCCCGCCTCGGGTACTACCGCACGGCCGGCAGTCTCTCCGGGAAAAAGGGCCGCTCCATCTACCTGGGCGCATGGACGGAGGCCGGTAACGCCTGGGCCAGCGCCCGCGAAGCCGGCTTCAGCAGCCTGCGCCACACCGGCACGCTCGGCGTCGGACTCGACACGTTCATGGGCCCGCTCTACCTCGCGTACGGCCGGGCCGATGGCGGGCATGACGCCGTCTACTTCGCGGTCGATCGATCGGAGGACAGGGCATTTTCGGCTTCAACAACTTCTGAGGATCGGGGGTGAGTTCATCGGACGGGGAAAATTACGGCTCAGTGGCAATCGCCGCGAGCCCTGATACCTCGGGCGGCATGAAGCCGGGATCTGCTTGACATTTCCCCGGTTTGCGGTATTAAGCAGAATGCATCTCGAACTTGGCCCATTCCACCGACTCAAGACCGTGTTCCGGTCGAGGCGCCGCTCGATGGAACCTTGGGAGCATGGAAGGGACCAGCGGGGTCCCCTTGCGCTCTGCTGGCTGCTGGCTTTCCTGGTCGCTTCGCCCGCCGGCGCCCAGTCGTCTCTGAAATCCCGGCGCGACATCAACGTCGGGAACCACCCCGTTTCGGCCATCGCCGCCGACTTTGACGGCGACGGCAACCTTGACATCATCAGCGTCGACCAGCAGAGCAACTCCCTCGGGATGATCAAAGGGTTCGGCGACGGCACCTTCCGCCGCATCGCGGCGCTGCCGGTCGGGTCGCTCCCGACGGGCGTCGTGTTTGCCGACGCGACCAGTGACGGGATTCCCGACCTGATCACCAGCAACCTGATCAGCCAGGAGGTGAGCGTGAGCGTCGGGGACGGCCGTGGCGGCTATCCCACGCGCATTAGCACATCGATCGTCCCGATCACACCAAACGCCCTCGCGGTCGGCGACTGGAACGGCGACGGCCAGCCCGACGCCGCGGTGGTCTCCGGCTCTCTCAACGTCCTGCTGACCCTGATCGGGAACGGCACCGGCGGATTCACGGACCAGGTGCAGTACGCCACCGGCGCATATCCGAAGCAGGTGATTGCCGCCGATTTCAACCTGGACGGCAAGGCCGACCTGGCGGTCGTCAACAACTCCTCCAACTCAATCCAGATCTGGCGCGGCGACGGGGCGGGCGGGTTCGCCCTCGATACGACGCTGGCCACCGACGTGGCGCCCCAGGGGGCGGCCGTCGCCGATTTCAACGGCGATGGGATTTCCGACATCGTCGTGTGCAATTTCGGTGTCGACAATGTGGGCGTCTACCTGGGCACGCCGGCCGGCGGGTTCGGTCCGCCCAGTATCCTGACCCCGGGCTTCGGGCCGCGCGCGGCGGTGGCCACCGATATCAACAACGACGGCAGAACCGACCTGGTGGTGACGTTGTCACGCGTGAGCGGCGTCGGCCAGGCCGCGGTGTACCTCGGCAACGGCTCGGGAGGCTTCACCTTGCAGGCCCCGGTCAACACCGGGCCGGTTCCGAACACGGCCACGGTGGGAGACTTCAATCAGGACGGCAACCAGGATGTGGTCACCGTCAACCTGACCGGCAATACCGTTTCGATCCTGCAGAATACAGGCGGCGCCTTCCTGCTCGGGTCGAAGGTGCCGCTCCCCATGGGGGCGTTTCCGCAGGGCGTCGCGGTCGCCGACCTGAACGGCGACGGCAAGGCGGACGTCGCCTCCGCCAACCAGAGCCCGAACACCGTGTCGGTCATGTACGGCGACGGCCTGGGAAACTTTCCGACGGCCGGGCCGAGCCCCAAGACCGGCACCACACCGTACTCGATCGTCACCGATGACTACAACCACGACAGCCTGATCGATCTGGTGACCGCCAACAACGGCAATGACACGGTCACCTACATGCAGAACACCGGAACCAGCTTCAACACAACCAACCTTGCGACCGGCTGCGTCGGGACCGTGGCGGTGGCGTCCGGTGACGTGTCGGGCGATCTGAATCCGGACCTGGCGATGGTCTGCGAGAACTCGAACCAGATGTGCACCCGGCGTTCGACGGGCCTGTCGGGCCCCAATTCCTTCGGCAACCCGGTCTGCTCGTCCTTGGCCGGGGTCCCCGCCGACGTGGTGCTGGCGAACATCAATGGGGACGCCTTCCAGGACGCCGTGATCGTGTTCCGGCAGCTCAATACCGCCTCCGTCGCCCTGGCGGACGGTCTGGGGGGAGTGGCCGGCGTGCCGGCCTCCTACCCGGTCGGCCCCGGCCCGACGGGAGTGGCGCATGCCGACCTGGACGGCGACGGTCTCATCGACCTGATCGCGGCCAATACCGACGCCGACAGCATCTCGGTCATCCTCGGCGCCGACCCCACGACCCCGGCCATCAACACCACCGTTGGGCTGTCGCCGACCAGCCTGGCGGTCGCCGATTTCAATCTTGACGGCCGGCCCGACGTGGCGGTCAGCAACACCGACGACAACAACGTCACGCTCCTCTTGGGCGACGGCACCGGGCACTTCACCTTCGCCGGCAACTACGGCACGCGCGATCTGCCGGTCGCCCTCGGCGTGGGGGACT
>DAISWT010000366.1:0-3123 GCA_036826235.1 Acidobacteriota bacterium
TGCTGTTTTTTCTGCTGCAGCAGACGCAAGGCCAGCTCCAGGTTGCGCTTGGCGTCCCCGTCGTCGGGCCGGGCGCGCAGCGCCTGGACATAGGCCTTGACCGCGTCTTCCGGCCGCCCTTGCAGCATCAGGGCGTTGCCGCGGTTGAAGGTCGCCGCCTCCGAAAGCGCCGGGTTGGCCGCCGCCTGAGCGCGCAGGTACTCCTCCACCGCCTTGTCGTACTCCTTCTTGCGGAACAGGACGTT
Organism: Acidobacteriota bacterium; assembly: GCA_036826235.1. Taxonomy (GTDB): domain Bacteria; phylum Acidobacteriota; class Polarisedimenticolia; order Gp22-AA2; family Gp22-AA2; genus Gp22-AA3. The sequence goes on from DAISWT010000366.1 coordinate 246, forward strand.
GCCGATGTTGTAATGCAGCTCGGAGGCGTCCGGTCGGGAGGCCTGGGCGTCGGTGTACTTCTTAAGGGCGTCGTCGTACCGCTTCTGGTTGTAGAGACGATTCCCCTCGTTGTTTTTGGAAGCGGCCGGGTCCGCCCAAGCGGGTGATGCCCAGGCCAGCGTCAGGAGCAGGGCCAGGGCGATCGACGCCGGCGGCGACGCGGGATGGCCACGATGGGTCGCGCCTCTCATGCCGCCTCCACCCCGCGGCCGGCCTCGGCCGCCTGAGCAGCCACGCGTCGGCGGTCTCCCAGAGCCGCCTCCAGGACCAGGAGCAGAATGGCCGCCCCCAGGGGGATCTGGTAGCGCTCCTCGTAGGCGATCATCGTCCGTCCCGACAGCGTCCTCTGGTCCATGCGTGAGATCTCCTCGTAGACCCGCCGCAACTCGATCCCTTCCGGGGTCGAGCGGAAGTACTTGCCGCCGGTGGCCAGCGCGATCGCCTCCAGGTCGCTCTCGCCCAGTCGGCTGGTCACCTTGCGGTGTTCTTTGTCCTCTTTATACCCGATGATGTCACCCCGGGCGTTGCGCAGCGGGATCGGCTCGCCGGCGGCGCTGCCGACACCGATCGTGTAGATGGTAATCCCCTCGGCGGCCGCCGCCCGCGCGGCCCCCGCCACGTTCCCCTCGTGGTCCTCGCCGTCGGTGATCAGCACCAGGACCTTGTAGCGTCGCTCGCCCTGCCGGAAGGCGCCGATCGCGTGCTGGATGGCTTCCGCGATCGCCGTCCCCTGCACGGGAATGAGGTCGGTGTCGAGGATATCCACGAACATGCCCGCGGCGCTGTAGTCGACCGTCAGCGGACAGGCCACGTAGGCGTTGCCCGCGAAGGCCACCAGACCGACCCGGTCCCCGCGCAGCAGATCGATGAACGACGACACCGCCGCCCGCGCCTGCGCCAGCCGGTTCGGTTTGACGTCTTCGGCCAGCATGCTGGTCGAAGTGTCCACGGCGATGATCACGTCCACGCCCCGCCGCGCGACCGTCTCGAGTCCGGCGCCCCACTGGGGCCGGGCCAGCGCCAGGATCAGGAACGCCGCCGCGGCGACCAGCACCGAGGCCTTGATGATCCGCCGCTCCAGGCTGGCGCTGGTCGAGAGCCGGCGCACCAGCCGGAGGTCCCCGAACACCTCGAGGGCCCGGCGGCGCCGGCGGAACGACACGACGAACAGGCCGATCAGGACGGGAAGACCGAGGAGGAGCCACAGGTATTCGGGCGCCGCGAAGCGCATCATGCCCTCCCGGGCGCCGCGCGATCCGGCCGTGCCGCGGGGTTCACGGTATGGTCCTCAGCAGCGTGCGCGCCAGCGCCAGCTCGAGAAGGATGAGCAGGGCGCCCGGGTACAGGAACCAGGCGAACTGCTCGGTATGCCGGGTGTAACCGCGCACCTTGAGATCGGTCCGCTCCATCCGGTCGATGGTGGAGAAGATCTGCTTCAGCGCCTGTGAGTCGGTGGCGCGGAAATACTGTCCGCCCGTCGCGGCGGCGATCTGCTGCAAGGTCTCCTCGTCGATGTCGGCCTGCACGTTGATGTAGCGCCGTCCGAGGATCGGGTCGTCGATCGGGTAGGGCGCTTCCCCCTCCGTGCCGACCCCAATCGTGTGCACCTTGATCCCGAGCGCCTGGGCCAGGCGCGCGCCGCTGAGCGGGTCGATCTGTCCCCGGTTGTTGCGGCCGTCGGTGAGCAGGATGATGACCTTGCTCTTCCCCCTGGCGTCCTTCAGCCGTGAGACCGCCGTCGCCAGCCCCATGCCGATGGCCGTGCCGTCCTCCTCGCGCGGGGTGATGTCCACCTGGGACAGGAGATCAATCAGGACGCCGTAATCGAGCGTCAGGGGACAGCGCGTGTAGGCGTTGGCCGCGAACACCACCAGGCCCATCAGGTCGTTGCGCCGCCCGCGCACGAACTGCGCCACCACGTCCTTGGCCACCTCCAGACGGTTTTTCGGCTTGAAATCCTCGGTCTTCATGCTTCCCGAGATGTCCACGGCCAGAACGATGTCGATCCCCTCGGTCAGGACCTCCTCCTCGTGCCGGCCGGTCTGGGGACGCGCGAACGCCACAATGAGCAACGCCAGTCCGGCGACCCGGAGGATCACAGGAACGTGCCGCAGCCGCACCGTCAGGCCCGGGGGCATGCCGCGGAACGGGGCAATCAGGGAGAACCTCAGGCTGGCGCGCTTCCGGCGCGCGCCCACCAGGTGCCAGACCAGGATCACCAGAAGCAGCGCGAACGCGAGGCCCGCGTAGGGCGAGGCGAAGCGGAACATCATCGGACGCCTCCGGCCAGCGCGCCTTCGGGCGCGGGCGCGGCCGCCTGCCGGTTCTTCGTCTCGTCGATCAGGGCGTAGGCGCGCTCGACCGTGGCGCGGGTCTCGTCCGAGCCGGGCAGGTACTTCGCGAACTTGACCATGTCACAGGCGGCGAACAAATCGGCGGTCGCCGCCAGCCCGCGCACCGGCAGGCGGACGGCGCGCAGCGCCTCCAGGATCTCGGAGGTGGTGCGCTCGAACGTCTCCACCCCGAATCGGGCGGTCAGGTAACGCCGGAGGATCTCCGCCAGCTCGATGTAGAACTGCTTCACCAGTCCCCTCTCAAGCAACCCGGAGGACAGGAGACGCTCGAGCTCGGCGTACGCCGTCTCGTGGGCCGGCCGCGGCGGCCCGGGAGCGACCGCGGGCGCCGCCTGCACGGGCCGCGCCTTCAACCTCCGCCGGATCCAGATCGCGATCGCCGCCGCCACCACCGCCGCCACCAGCCAGGGCCAGAGGGGACGCTCCGGCATCACCGCCGGATTCTTGATGTCCGCCGGCCGGGCGTCCCCCTCGGCCAGGACGG
>DAISWT010000367.1:0-3100 GCA_036826235.1 Acidobacteriota bacterium
GCGTCCACCTGACCCGAGGCCGCCGCCCGCTCCAGGCCGCGAAGGGTCGGCGCGTCGGCCGGGTCCGGGGTAAACAGGGTGCCGGTGGCGTCGACAGCGAACGGGATCTCCCCCTGCTCGCGCCGGGTCTGCGACAGGACCTCGCGCAGCAATCGGTCCGCGCTCACCTTCGCCTTGAGATGACCGACGGTCCGGCCGTCCCGCTTCAGCGGGCAGCCGAACTCCTGCTTCAGCGCGATGGCCGCGGCCGACGCCTTCTGCTGGTCCGCCGCGGCGACTCTGGCCTCCGTCTCGGCGCGGATCTTCTCCTGCACGACGCGCAGGATCTCCTGCCCCTTCTGGCCGAGCTTGTCCTGCAGCTCCTTCTTCAGGCGCTCGGATGTCCCGGGCGGGACGAACTCGGTGGCGAACTGGATCATCGGCGCCAGCTTCGGGTCTTTCGCAATCTCCGCGACGACTCGTGGCAGTCGGATGACGACCGGTGACCGGGCCGCCGGTCCGACGCGCGCAGGCCCGCCACCCGGGGGAGCGACCGGCGCCGCCGGGGCGGCGCCGGCGGATCCTCGCGCTTCCGGCGGCGTCGGCGACGCGGGGGTGAACTCGAACGCCTCGATGTAGTCGGCGGCTTCGCCGAGAGCCGCGATCATCCGGCCCAGCAGCACCGGGTCGGAGGCCGCCCCGGCCGGCGCCGCAGCGCCGCCGCCGGCCTCGGGGAACGGCAGCGTCTCGAGCAGGTCGATCCGCCGGCTCAGGCCGGCCGTGACGAACGTCATCCGCTCGTTCATCTCCTCGGCCAGGCGCGCCGACTCGGTCTCGACCGTCCGGCGGAGCGCGCGCGCCGACGACTGGTAGGAGTACAGGGTGATCGCCCCCAGCGGCACCACCGCCAGGAGCAGAAACGCCAGCATCAACTGGATCCGCAGCCTCATGCGGGGGAGGATAGCACTCTCCCCGACCCGCCGCCCAGCCGCGCGCTGTAAACGTGTGTAAAAAGATGCCGTCGGAGCTCTCGCCCCGCCGCCTGGCCGCTCCCGTTTGACACCCCGGCGCGCGTTTGGCTACCATGCGTCGGCCATCCAATCGAAAGTCTTGGACAGCTCCGCGTGCGCAGGAACGTGAAGCTCAGGCTGGAAAGCCGCATCGGCTACGTGGACCTCGTCCACGAGATGGCCGAGGGCATGGCCCGCGGCATGGGCTTCGCAAAGGCGTCCGCCTTGAACATCGGGCTGGCGGTGCGCGAGGCGGTGATCAACGCCATCAAACACGGCAACGGCATGGATGCCGCCAAGCCGATCGAGGTGAGCTTCGAGCAGGAGGAGGACCTGTTCCGCGTGCGCGTGCGGGACCAGGGGCCGGGGTTCGACTGGGCGCACACCTCCAACCCGCTCGACCGCGAGAACATCTTCCGCACCAGCGGGCGGGGCATCTTTTTCATGAGGCATTTCGTGGACCGCGTCGCCTTCCAGCGCCGCCGGGGGAAGGGGACCGAGGTCGTTCTGGAGAAGCGTTTCGAGGCGGCCGGGCGTGCCGGCCGCGGCGGCGAGGTCATGAAGCGGAGGAAGGGATGAAGGCCAACGCCAGGCATCACGGGAAAGTGACGGTCGTCGATCTCTCGGGGAAGATCACCATCGGCGACGGTGACATCAAGCTGCGCCAGGCGGTCAACGCGCTCCTGGACGAGGGACGCAAGAACATCATCCTCAACCTGGGCGGCGTCTCGTACATGGACAGCGCCGGCATCGGGGAGCTGGTGGCGTGCTACAAGCGCGCCCGCGAGAAGGGCGCGGCCCTGAAGCTCCTCAACCCCAATGGCAAAGTGCAGGATCTGCTGATTCTGACCAAGCTGCAGGAGATCTTCGACATCTACCGCGACGAGCGCGAGGCGCTGGCGAGCTTCTGAGCGGCCCGGGCCGGCGGGTCGCCCCGACAGCCCTTGACGCGGGAGGGCGCGGGGGAGTATCAATGACCCCGCGATCGGGGACGCCGCGACACCGGCCCCTTATTCCACCTTCATCCGCTCTCCTCGACGAGGTGTCGAACGGTGTCCTCGAAACACACGGAGGGAGGGCACCCATGACCGGATTGACCTGGTTGCGACGCCGCGGTCCGTGCCACATCGAGACCCGCTCCATGGCCGACTGGCAGGTCCTGCACGTGCGAGGCAAGTTCTTCGCCGGCGAGCCGGAGAAGAAATTCCTCGAGAAGGTGGACAACCTCCTGGGCACGGGGGTGCGCCGCGTGATCGTCGATCTGAGCGAGTCGCTCCTGTCCGACGAGAGCGTGGCGAGCGCGGCGACGGAGGCCTACCACAAGGCGCGCGAGCAGGGGGTGGACATGCGCTTCGTGGTGCAGCCCGGCCGGGCGGGCGGCTTCTATCACATGGCCGGTCTCGAGATGACCATCCCGACCTACTCGAGGCTGCACGGCGCCATCGAGATGTGACCGCGCCGGCGGCGCGAGCCGCCGGGCGAACCCGGCTCAGCCTGGGAGGCGTTTCTTCAGGTCGGCGAGGAAGTTGAGCGCCTCGATCGGGGTCATCGCGTCGACGTGCGCCTTCCGGATCGCCTCCAGGACGGGATCCTCGGGCGGCGCGAACAGCCCGAGCTGGGCGGGAGAAGACGCGCCGGTTTCGCCGTGACCGCGCGCCAGCTTCGGCCGGCCGTCGCGCGACAGCTCTTCCGCCTCCAGGTTCGCCAGGACCTCACGGGCCCGCTCGATCACCTCGCGCGGCAGGCCGGCGAGGCGCGCCACGTGGATCCCGTAGGAGCGGTCGGCGGCTCCCTCCAGCACGCGGCGCAAGAACACGATCGTCTCGTTCCACTCCCGCACCGCCATGGTCATGTTGAAGACGCGCGGCTTGAGGAGCGCCAGCTCGATCATCTCGTGGTAGTGCGTGGCGAACAGCGTGCGAGCCGCGACCGCAGGCACGTCGTGCAGGTACTCGGCCACCGACCAGGCGATCGACAGGCCGTCGAACGTCGAGGTGCCGCGCCCCACCTCGTCCAGCAGGATGAGCGACCGGAGCGTGGCGTTGTTGAGGATGTTCGCGGTCTCGATCATCTCCACCAGGAAGGTGCTCTGGCCGCGCGCCAGGTTGTCC
>DAISWT010000368.1:0-3090 GCA_036826235.1 Acidobacteriota bacterium
TCGACGACGGCATCTCCAAGTTCGACCTGACGCTCGACGTGGACGACGGCGGCCGGCGGCTCGCCTGCGCCCTGGAATACAGCACGGACCTGTTCGAGGCGGCGACCGCGCGCCGGATGCTGCAGGGCCTGGAAACGCTCCTGGAGCGGATCGCGATCGATCCCGGCGAGAGGCTGTCGCGGCTGCCGCTTCTCCGGGACGACGAGCGCCGGCACGTTCTGCTCGAGTCCAGCGGACGCCGGACCGAGCCCCGGGCCGCGCGCTCCGTCAACGGACTGATCGAAGCGCGGGCCGCGAAGGCGCCGGACGCGGTCGCGGTCTGCTTCGGCGACAGACGGATCACCGGTGCGGATCTCGACCGCCACGCCTCGGCGCTGGCCGGGCGCCTGGTCCGGCTGGGCGTGGGCCCCGACGTGCCGGTCGGTCTCTGCGTCGAACGCTCGATCGAGATGGTGACGGGCCTTATCGGGATCCTGAAGGCGGGCGGCGCGTACGTGCCGCTCGACCCCGCCTACCCGCGGGAGCGCCTCGCCGGCATCCTGCGCGAGACGGGGATGCCGGTCGTCCTGACGCAGCGACGGCTCGCCGCCGGTCTGCCGGCGCGCGGCGCGCGGGTCGTCCTGCTCGACGACGCCGGGGCGGATGGTCTCGATGTGGGAGCGGAGCCCGTCCCGGCCCCCGCGTCCGACAACCTGGCGTACATCATCCACACCTCGGGCTCGAGCGGAGTCCCCAAGGGGGTGGAGGTGCCGCACCGCGCCCTGCTCAACCATGCCGTCGAGATGGCGCGCCTGTACGGTCTGTCGCCCTCCGACCGCGCCCTGCAGTTCGCCTCGCTCAGCTTCGACGTCGCCGCGGAGGAGATCTTTCCGACGCTCCTGTCGGGCGCCACGCTCGTCCTCAGACCGGACCCGGTGTTCGTCTCGGTCCCCGACTTTCACCGCTTCCTGGAGAGCGAGAAAGTCACGGTCATCAACCTGCCCACCTCGTACTGGCACGCCTGGGTCGCCGAGCTCGAGCGGGAGGAGCAGGTCCTTCCCGCGTTCCTGCGGTGCGTCGTCATCGGCAGCGAGAAGGCCCTGGCCTCCCGCCTGGCGGTCTGGGACGAGGTCGCGGGCGGTCGCGTCGCCCTGTTCAACGCCTACGGGCCCACGGAAGCGACGATCACGACCACCGTGTACTCGCATGCGGGTCACCGGTCCGCCGGGACGGACGGCCTGGTGCCGATCGGCCGGCCGATCGCCAACACCAGGGCCTACGTACTCGATCCTCACCTGAACCTGGCGCCGGTCGGCGTCCCTGGCGAGCTGTACATCGGCGGGGAGGGGGTCACGCGGGGCTATCTGGGCCGCCCCGATCTGACCGCCGAGCGCTTCCTCCCCGATCCGTTCGCGGACGCCCCCGGGGCACGACTCTACCGGACGGGAGATCGCGTGCGCCGGCTCGGCGACGGCAACCTCGAATTCCTCGGCCGGCTCGACGACCAGCTGAAGGTGCGCGGCCACCGGATCGAGCCGGGAGAGATCGAGCAGGCGCTCGGGAGGCACGCGCGGGTCGAGGAGTCGGCCGTCCTGGCGCGCGAGGACGCTCCGGGGGACATCCGGCTCGTGGCGTACGTCGCCTGCGGCCCCGGGCCGGAGCCGGCTCCGTCCGCCACCGAGCTGCGCGCGCATCTCAGGGTGATCCTGCCGGAGCACATGCTTCCGTCCGCGTTCGTCTCCCTGGAACGGCTGCCGCGCACTCCCGCCGGCAAGATCGACCGGAAGGCCCTCCCGGCCCCCGATGCGGCGAGGGACGATCTCGCGGGCGAGCGCATCGCGCCGCGCACGCCGGCCGAGGAGACGCTGGCGCGCATCTGGGGACAGATCTTCGGGCGGCAGCAAGTGGGTGTGCACGACAACTTCTTCGAGCTGGGCGGCGACTCGATACTCGCCATCCAGATCGTGGCGCGCGCGAACCAGGCCGGCCTGCGGCTCACCAGCCGGCAGATCTTCGAGCACCAGACGGTCTCGGGCCTGGCGACCGTGGCCGGCACACGCGTCCTCTCGGTGGCGGAGCAGGGTCCCGTGACGGGCGACACGCCGCTGACGCCGATCCAGCGCTGGTTCTTCGAGCACGATTTCGCGGAACCGCACCACTTCAACCAGGCGGTTCTCCTCGACACCAGGGAGACGCTCGATCCCGCCAGACTGGAGGAGGCGATCGGACGTCTTCTCGAACACCACGACGCGCTGCGCATGCGCTATCGGCGGATCGACGGGGCGTGGCGACAGTGGAACGCCCCCCCTGGCGGAGCGGTCCCGTTCGAGGCCGTCGATCTGACGGCCCTCCCGCCGGAAACCCGCACCGCGGCGATGGAGCAGGCGGCGGCCGGTCTGCAGCGCCGTCTCGATCTGGAACGCGGTCCCCTCCTGAGATCCGCGCTGTTCACGCTCGGTCCCGACCTCGGGGCGCGCCTGCTGATTGTGATCCATCACCTGGTGGTGGACGGCGTGTCCTGGCGCATCCTCCTGGAGGACCTGAACACGGTCTATCGCCAGCTGGAGCGGGGTGATTCGATCGCCCTGCCGGCCAAGACGACGTCGTACAGGCGCTGGGCGGAGGGCCTCGCGGAGTACGCGAGGAAGGCGCCGATCGATCGAGAGCTGGACTTCTGGCTCACGGCGGCACGGCGGGAGATCGGCAGGCTCCCGGTCGAGCGTCCGGGCGCCGACGACAGCGAAGGTCTGGCGCGCGTCGTGACGAATGTCTTCACGGAGGACGAGACGCGTGCCCTCCTGCAGGAGCTGCCCGCCGCCTGGCACACCGAGGTCAACGATGTCCTGTTGACCGCGCTGGCCCGGACCGTGAGCGAATGGACGGGGCGACGAACGGTGCTCCTCGATCTCGAGGGCCACGGCCGGGAGGAGATTCTGGACGACGTCGATCTATCGCGCACGGTCGGCTGGTTCACCACGATCAAGCCGGTGGTTTTGGTCGTCGAGGACGAGCGCGGGCCGGGGGGTGCTCTCAAGTCGATCAAGGAGCAGCTCCGCGCCCTGCCGGCGCGCGGCATCGGCTATGGACTGCTGCGCTACCTGCGGGACGACG
>DAISWT010000369.1:0-3075 GCA_036826235.1 Acidobacteriota bacterium
TCCGTCGCTCCCGCCCCCCGTGGATCCCTCCCCCAGGGTGAAGCCGACCTGCCGGGCGATGCGCCGGGCCTGCGCGTGCAGCGACGCGACCGCGGCGGTGCGGACCATCGGCGGATGGGTCAGGGCCGCCTCGACCCGCAGCCGGGCCTTCGCGTTGCGGGGACGGAGATTCAACAGACTGGCCTCCAGGCGCTTCCACTCTCCGGGCGTCGGCACGCGGACGTCGAATTCGGCGCGCGCCTGCGGCGCCACGACGTTCCTGGCCACGCCGCCGCCGATGAGGCCGGCGTGCACCGTCGTCCCGGCGGCGCGGTCCTCGAGGAGCTTCACGGCGAGCACCTGCGCCGCCAGCTCTTCGATTGCATTCACCCCTTTGTCCGGGTCGATGCCGGCGTGGGCCGGCACGCCGATCACCTCGACGATTAGCCGGCCGACCCCCTTGCGAGCCGTTTTCGCCCCGCCGTCGGGGTTGCACGGCTCGAGACCGAGGACATAGCGCGCCGCGCGCGCCTCCGTCTCGATGCGCGGGCGCGACACGGGGCTGCCGGTCTCCTCGTCGCCGCTGAACAGGCAGACGACCGGCAGGCGCGGCCGCAGGACCCGCTCCTTGAAGGCACGCGCCAGCAGGACGCACAGGACGATCCCGGCCTTCATGTCGAAGCCGCCGGGACCGCTGGCCAGCTTTCCCTCGACCCGGAAGGGCCGCCGCGCCGCCTCGCCCCGGGGCCAGACCGTATCGAAGTGGCCCAGCAGCAGGGCGGATCGGGCAGGCGCGGGAGGTTCAGCGTCCCCCCGGAAGGAGAGCGCCCCACGGTCGTCGGTGGAGTCGGCCGCCGGGCCGAACGCCGCGCGGAGGGCGTCGCCCGCCCCCTGCTGCGGGATCGACGTGACCGCCGCACCCGCGGCGCGAAATTCCTCGGCCACCAGCCTCCCGACCCTGTCGACGCCTTCCTTATCGGACGTCGGCGAGTCGATCGACACCAGCCTTCCGAGCAGATCGACGGCGAAACCCGCCTGGGACTCGAAATAGGCAAGCAGGTCCCGCTCCCTGCTCAAAGGAGTTCCTCGAACCGGACGCATGTCTCGAAGCGCTGCGCCCCGGAGGTGGTCAGAGCGATTTGAGGAGCGGCGCGACCCTGGTGAACGCCTTGAGGTGCGTCTCGATGTCGGCCTCGGTGTGCTGCACCGTGACGGTCCACTGCTCGTCGGGGCCGGGTGGCTGTGGGATGACTCCCTCGTTGAGCATCGCCAGGTACCAGGCCTGCGAGGCGTGCTTGTCGACCGAGGCCCAGTCGCGGTAGTCGCGCAGGACGTCCTTCCTGAAGTTGATCGTCCCCATCGAGCCGACGCCGTTGGCGTAGCAGGGCAGGCTGTGCTCGCGGATGACTTGGCTGTAGCCCTCGACCAACCTTCTGTTGAGCGCGAACACCCGGCGGTAGGCCTCGTCGGTGAGAATCTCCTTGAGCGTCACTTCGGCCGCCGCCAGGGTGATCGGATTGCTGGCGTAGGTGCCGACGTGGATGACGCGGAGCGAGTTCAGCTCCTCCATAATGTCGGCCGAGGCGCCGAACGCCGCCAGCGGCATGCCACCGCCGATCGCCTTCGCCAGGACCGTGATGTCGGGCGTGACCTTGTAGTACTCGGTCGCGCCGCCGCGGGCGATCTTCACGCCGGTTTTCACCTCGTCGAAGATCAGCAGGGCCCCGAACTCGCTGCACAGGGCGCGCAGGCCGGGCAGGAAGTCCGGCAGCGGCTCGGTGACCCCCATGTTCATCATGATCGGCTCGAGGATGAGACAGGCCACCTCGTTCGGGTTCTCCTCGAACAGGGCACGCACCCCCTTCAGATCGTTGAACGAGGCCACCAGCGTGTGGGCATACGATTCCTGCGGGATGCCCTCGCTCCAGCTCACCCGGCGCGGGCGCGAGCGCAGGCCGGCCAGGCGCAGCGGAGGCTTGTTGGACACGAGGACCGTGTCGTGGGCGCCATGGTACGCCCCCTCGAACTTGATCACCTTGCTGCGACCGGTGTAGCCGCGCGCCAAGCGGATGGCGTGCATGGTGGCCTCGGTCCCCGAATTGCAGTAGCGCCACTGGTCCTGACCGAAGCGCGCGCGCAGCTCCTTCGCCACCGAGACTTCCAACCGGTGCGGCATGGCGTGCAGCGTGCCGCGCCGGGCCTGGGCCTCGAGAGCCTGGACGATCTTCGGGTGGGCGTGTCCGACCAGCAGGGCGCCGAAGGCATTGGCGAAATCGGTGTAGCGGTTGCCGTCGGCGTCGGTGATCGTGGTGCCGACCGCGGACTCGATGAAGATCGGGTTCGGGTCGACCACGCGGAAGTTCGATGAGACCCCGCGCGGCAGGAGGCGCTTCGCCTCGTCATGCAGCTCGCGGGATCTCTTCGTCCGCTCCAAGTAGCGGCTGACGATCGCGTCGTAGGTGCTGGACATGCTCGGCCCTCCCCGCCGCCTGCACCGGGATCCCCCGTCCCGGGGGCCTCGAACAGGTTTCCGGGCAGGCCGGTCCGGCGAGGTCACCGGATGAAACACGGCCTGTCGATGCGGCTGGAGGAGGAAGTCTATCAGACAAAAAGAAAACCCGGAAGCGTCTGCGGCGCAGCGCGCCGCCCCGGCTGGACCGTGGCCGGGGCTTCCGGGTTCGGTGGCCGGCCGGTATTCCCTAGGCGGAGATACCGAGCGGCCCGATGACCGTGGGTCCGCCTAAGTTGCCGCCACCTCACGGGTCCGGTATGACACCTCGTTGCTACACTCATAACTCATTTGCTGGACCACCTCCTTTCTCGTGTACCGGAGAACATACTCCGGCGGAGAGGAGGCTTCAAGTCACTTCGTGCTGTCGTCCGGGGGCGCCCCGGTGCCCGGCGCCTGCAGGGGGCCGGCGGCCGCAGGCAGGGAGGGCGGGCCGGCCGTCGTGATCGGGGCGGTCGCGGTCATCCCGCTCCACACCTCGTCGCCGAACGGGGCGTCGAAATGGACCCCGGAGTACTCGACGACCGCTTCGAGGGCGCCGATCTCGCCGGTCACGTCGGTGGCGTGCGTCTCCCGGCGGGTGGCGA
>DAISWT010000370.1:0-3074 GCA_036826235.1 Acidobacteriota bacterium
CGGCACATCGATGACGGACAGCGCGGCGCTGACCAGGAGCGTCGCGCCGAACAGGAGCCGGTGCGGGCGGGCGTACGGCAGCAGGCGCCGGATCTCGGCCCAGGCTCCCCACTCCTTCTGCGGCCGGGGGAGGCCGGACGGATACTCGTTCACGATCCTCTCCCTCAGGCGACCGAGGCCGGCGTCAGGACATCGTTCAGGGCCCCCGACAGGATCATGTCGCCGTTGAGGCACGGCACGCCGGTCGCCTGACGCACCTCTTCCATCCCCAGGCGGCTGTTCGCGACCATGCCGCCGACGGCGCCGACCGTGTAGCCCCACTCGCGCAGGAAGCGCACGCCGCTCTCGCACGATGGGCTCTCGGGCGCGGCGTACAGGACGACATCGATCGTGTCCCGGAACGCCTGGTCCTCGAGCAGCAGCCGTGTCTCGCGCTGGAAGATGCCGTCGGCGATCTCGTAGACGATGAACTCGGGCTTCTCCTCCAGCAGGAGGGCGCGCAGGTCAACCGCCAGATCGAGGAGCTCCGCGGCGGGCAGGTACGCGGTGGAGGGGTAGCCGGCGTGGGTGAAATCCAGCACGCGTACCGCGCCCGCGTCCTCCATCATCGCCGGGTCCTTGCGGCAGGCGGTGCCGGTGATCTTGGCGGCGGCGACCCGGCGCCCCTGACCGCTGAGGCTGCGGATCACCTGCGTGGCAGTCGTGGTCTTGCCGGCGTTCATCGACGCTCCGACCACCAGAACGGTGCGCGCCCGCGGCGCCGTCAAGGCGCGGCGAGGCCTGAGCGCGAAGCGTCTCAGGGACAGCGCCTCACCGGTTTCGTCGGCCAGCGTCCCGATCCATTCCAGTCCCGTCGGATCGAGCATCTTCTCGTTCTTGCTCATGACAGTTCCGCACACTCCACCGATGCTGAGGAGGTGCCCGGCCGTGCCGGAAGCGATCGGATGCCCCTCATACTGGTCGGTGGCGTAACGGTAGGCGAGAACGCCCGCGATCACATCGCCCGGGAAAAGGATCACTCTCCGGCCATCGATCCCCTCGATGTCCTTGTGTTTGCCCAGCATCGTGACCCGTCCCAGCACGATTCGCCCCGGGTCCACCTCCCGGCTCATCGCCAGGAGGCGGCGGGCCGCCGAGCGATCGACGCGGTGGGTGGAGTAAGTCCATTTGATCCTGATGTTTCCGTAATAGTCCATTGATCCCTCGCATTGGGCCGGTCCGGCCTTCGGCCGGCCGGACGCATAGAACGGATAACGTCGGCGTACCGGAAAAAAAGCGACCTGCCTCGCGGCCCTGATGGACCTTCAGGCCGCGACGTTCAGGCACGGATCGTCAGCAATCACCGTGCCTTCGCGAGGGCGAGGGATGGAATGGCATGGACCGGAGCCGTAATGCGGCAGCACATCGGCTGCCGTGGAGGGTGATACTTGATGCTGCTCGAGATGCACGCGCAGCAGGGCCAGGAAATCTCCCGCCGGGCGGATGCGCGGCGGATCCTGGAGTGACCAGAACAGGGTCTTCATTTTCGCCCGCCGACGACCCTTCTTCATGCTGGAGTCGTCGTCCTGCGGATCGGCGGCCGCCTGGCAGGGCTGCAGGTTGGACTCGTCGAGATCCTGCGCCGCCAGCCGCGCGTCGTCCCGGCGCTCCTGGTCGGAGGCCGATAGTTGCGGGAGGTCTGCCTCAATCACCAGAGCGGCGCGTTGGGCCTGTTCCTGCCGTGAGCGCTCAAGACGCGCCTGCTCGAGGCGCAGCGCTTCTTCGCGCCGCAGCCTTCGCCGCTCGGCGCGGCGCAGGATCTTCGCCTGTTCCGCCTCATCGGAGTGATGGTGCCTGAGGTGGTGCGCGCAGGTGGCGTGCCGTTTGTGCGTTCGCTCGGGGTCAAGGATGCGCGGCGACGGCATCAGAAAGATGCCGAGGAGCACGACGCTCACGAGTCGGCGGATCGCTTGCATGGATGCTCGCCTGGATCGACCGGAAGCTACGTCGAAATCGTTCGGGCGTCAACGCCTCTTTGAGACGAAAAAAGATACCATGGCGGTTATTTACCGCCGATCCCCATGGCGATCTCCCGGGCCGCACCGACCTTCTGCGTCCCCGCGTCGATCCTTTCCACGACCACGCGGATCTGCGCCTGCATCTCGTCGGCGTCGCGATCCTTGAGCGCCTGGACGATCCCCGGGAAGGGCCACGAGGCGTAGCCGGTCGTCAGGCCCGGGGCGTAGAGGGTGTGCTGGAACCAGGGGCGGCCCGGCAAACCGCGCTTGTCGAGAAAGGCGCGCTCGACCTGGACGAGCGCGTCGTTGAGACGCGCCAGGGACTGGGGGTCGGCGGCCGCGGCCGGGTTTTCCTGCAGCCGGTCGAGCAACGCGTCGAGATCGATGCCGCCTGCCGTGAGGCGATCGATCGCTTGGGCGACGGGAGAGAGGTCCGGCACCATCGCCGGCTTCTTGCGCGCCTCGACCGCGGCCTGCGAGCCCGGCTCGACCGAGCGCGGCTCGGTGCGCGCCGCCTCCCAGACGCGCCGGTCGCGCACCGCCTCGCGGCGCAACAGCTCCAGCTCGCGAGACAACGCGCGGCCATAGGCGCCGTAGCGCAGCGGCACGATATCGGCCGCGCCCAGGCGCATCGCCAGCAGGCCGTACAGCCGCGACGCGGCAGTGTGGTACAGGAACTCCGGATCGCCGAAGTGCTCCATCCAGAACAGGTCGTCGTAGATCGAGTGGTACACGCCGTAGGGGCCCTCGAAGGTGAAGTCGGCGCTGGCGATGCCGGCATGGTCTGCGAAGGCGGTGTAGTCGGAGCCCGAACCCAGGGGGTTCAGTTGCAGCTCGAAGGTCGTCTCGTCGCGCGGGCAGGCCGGCTCCGTTTTGGCCCAGTCGCGCTGCTTGCGCGAACGCCAGGCGTCGAGCACGGTACCCCCGTGGCGCGGGTCGTCGACGTCGCCCGCCGCCTCGAAGATCAGGTCGCGCAGCGACGGGATCCCCGAGACGTCCAGGTCGCCGCCGGTCACCGACGAATCGAGATTGATGTAGGCGACGCCGTTCTGCTGCAGCGCCGGCGCCCGGTCCTCC
>DAISWT010000371.1:0-3066 GCA_036826235.1 Acidobacteriota bacterium
GGCGTGCTCGGTGACCGTTCGCCGGCTGCGCGAGGAGGTGGCGGCGGTCGAGGCCCGCCTCGAGGAGCCCCGAAGCCGTGAGGGCATTCCTTCCGGAAGCCGCAGGCGACCTCTGGCGTTCGATTCCGCCGGCGCGCTCGGGGTCGAGTCTCCCTGGACGAAGCTGGGCGGGACCGAACCGGACTCCGGATCGTCGGAGGTGCAAACGTGTGCGCGCCCCGGCGGGCGCGTCCGCTTCTGGGCCCCCGACGATGTCGCCGCTCTGTGGCACCATGCATGCGCACCACGTCATCTACCGGTCGCACGGCGGCTGTGATGATGACGAGAACCTGGCGGTCCTGTGCGCCACGCATCATCAGCAGGGTATCCACGCCGGGCGGCTGCGCTGCCGCGGCTCGGCCGGCGGATTCCTCCGCTGGGAGTTCGGCGTCGCCGCGGGCGGACCGCCGCTGCTGACGGCCGTCGAGGACGTTCTGCTCGGCGACGGGAGCGGCCCGCGCGAGGGCCCCGGCTCGCGGTCGGCGGCCGGCCCGCGTGCTACCATGACCGGCGCAGAGTTCCCATGACGACGACGCTGCCTTCCGGGACTTTCCACCCGGCCGTGGCCGCCTGGTTTACGCGGCGTTTTCCGGCAGGGCCGACCGAATCCCAGGCGCGCGCCTGGCCCTCCATCCTGGAAGGCCGGTCCGTCCTGATCGCCGCTCCGACCGGTTCGGGGAAGACGCTCGCCGCCTTCCTCGCGGCCATCGACGGTCTGGTGCGGCAGGCGGTGGAGGGGCCGCTCGAGGACGTCACGCAGGTGGTCTACGTGTCTCCCCTCAAGGCGCTGTCGAACGACATCCAGGTCAATCTGCAGGCGCCTCTCGCGGGTATCCGCGGCGAGCTGCGCGCCATGGGATTCGAGGATGTCGCCGACATCCGCACCCTGGTGCGCACCGGCGACACGCCGGCGAAGGACCGCGCCG
This sequence comes from Acidobacteriota bacterium, assembly GCA_036826235.1. Lineage (GTDB taxonomy): Bacteria > Acidobacteriota > Polarisedimenticolia > Gp22-AA2 > Gp22-AA2 > Gp22-AA3. The sequence continues at coordinate 966 of DAISWT010000371.1, forward strand.
CCATGATCCGCCGGCCGCCGCACATCCTGGTGACCACCCCCGAGTCGCTCTACATCCTCCTGACCAGCGCCAGCGGCCGGGCCATGCTGCGCACCACCCGCACGGTGATCGTGGACGAGATCCACGCCCTCATCGACGACAAGCGCGGCTCCCACCTGGCGCTGTCGCTCGAGCGGCTGGAGGCCCTCGCGGGCGGCCCGTTGGTCCGCATCGGCTGCTCGGCGACGCAGCGTCCGATCGAGGACGCCGCGCGCTTTCTCGTCGGCGCGGGGGGGCTCGACCCCGGCGGCGCGCCGCGCTGCGTCATCGTCGACACCGGCCATGCGCGCGACCTGGATCTGATGATCGAAGTACCCCGCTCGCCTCTGCAGGCCGTGATGCCGAACGAGGTCTGGGAAGAAGTCTACGAGCGCCTGTCGGGGCTCATCCGGGAGCATCGGACCACGCTCGTCTTCGTCAACACGCGTCGCCTGGCGGAGCGTCTCAGCCGGCAGCTGAGCGACCGGCTCGGCGCCGACAGGGTGACGGCCCACCACGGCAGCATGTCCCGGGCGCACCGCCTCGATGCCGAGCAGCGCCTCAAGAGCGGCAGTCTGCGGGCCCTCGTGGCCACGGCGTCGTTGGAGCTCGGCATCGACATCGGGTCGGTCGATCTGGTCTGCCAGATCGGCTCGACGCGCTCGATCGCCACGCTGCTGCAGCGTATCGGCCGCTCGGGACACTCGGTCGGCGGCTTCCCGGTCGGGCGTCTGTTCCCCCTCACGCGCGATGAGCTGGTCGAGTGCGCCGCCCTGGTCGACTCGGTGCGGCGCGGTGAGCTCGATCGCTTCTCCATCCCGGTGGCGCCGCTGGACATCCTGGCCCAGCAGATCGTCGCCGCGGTCGCCTGCGAGGAGTGGCGCGAGGACGATCTGTACGCCCTGGTGTGCCGGGCCTGGCCGTATCGCGCCCTGTCGCGGGACGATTTCGATCGGGTCCTGGGGATGCTGGCGGAGGGCTTCTCTCTGAAGCGCGGGCGGCGGGCCGCCCATCTCTATCGCGACCGGGTCAACGGGCGGCTGCGGGCCCGCCGGGGGGCGCGTCTCGTCGCCCTGACCTCCGGCGGCGCGATCCCGGACACGGCGGACTATGCCGTCGTCCTCGAGCCCGAGGGGACGTTGGTCGGATCGGTCAATGAGGACTTCGCGATCGAGAGCATGGCGGGGGACATCTTCCAGCTCGGCAACACCTCATGGCGCATCCTCCGGGTCGAGCCGGGCCGGGTGCGGGTGGAGGACGCGCGCGGCCAGCCGCCCCGCATTCCCTTCTGGATCGGCGAGGCGCCCGGCCGGACCGCCGAGCTGTCGGCCTCCGTGTCGAGACTGCGCGAGGAGATCGCCGCGTTGGGGGACGCGCCCTCGGCCCGCCGCTATCTCGAGACGACACTCGGGCTCCCAGCCGCGGCGGCGGAGCAGATCGCCGACTACCTGGCAGCGGCCCTCGCCGCCCTGGGGGCCCTGCCCACCCAGAAGACCCTGGTTCTCGAACGGTTCTTCGACGAGAGCGGGGGGATGCAGCTGGTCGTGCACGCGCCCTTCGGTGGGCGCATCAACCGCGCCTGGGGGCTGGCGCTGCGCAAGCGCTTCTGCCGCAAGTTCAACTTCGAACTTCAGGCGGCGGCGACCGAAGACAACATCGTGCTGTCGCTCACCGCGGCCCACAGTTTCGAACTGGCAGAGGTTGCTCGTTATCTTCATTCCGCCAGCGTGCGGACATTGCTCATCCAAGCCATGCTCGACGCGCCGATGTTCACGACGCGGTGGCGGTGGGTGGCCGGCGTTGCGCTCGCCCTGCCGCGCTTCCGCGGCGGCCGGAAGGTGCCGCCCCAGTTCATGCGCATGCAGGCGGAGGACCTGATCGCGGCCGTGTTCCCGGACCAGATCGCCTGCGCCGAGAACCTCGTAGGCGAGCGGGAGGTGCCGGACCATCCGCTGACCAACCAGGCGATAGCGGACTGCCTGAACGAGGCGATGGACATTGCAGGGCTCGAACGGCTGCTGGCTCGGCTGGAAGGGGGCGCCATTCGCGTCGTTGCCTGCGATCTCACGCAGCCATCGCCGCT
>DAISWT010000372.1:0-3049 GCA_036826235.1 Acidobacteriota bacterium
CGGTTGTCCACCGCCACGATGGCCGCCAGCGCCGTGGGGTCGACGCGCAGAGAGAAGGTCGTCGCGGTGATCTGGCCGCCGGGGATCCGCCCGATGTTCTGCGGCGAGTTGAGCACGCGGATGGCCGCGGCCCCCGGGCCGCCCACGCTCAAGGTCGCGCTCACGTCCGAGAAGTCCTGGTCGCGGTTGGAGTTTCCGAAGGTCACCGAGTAGGTCAGGTTCTCGCCCGAATCGAGGTACTGGTCGTGGTCGCAGCCGCCACCGATGAAGTCCTGCTGCGTCCAATCCTGGTTCTCGATCTGGAACCGCCAGGCCACCAGGTTCGGCGTGCAGGAGATGCGCGCCGAAGCCATCGCCTCGCGCGGTGAGTCGCTGTAACGCACGCGGACGAAGTACGGCTCGTCCGCCGTGCTGCCGTTCGTCTCCAGGATGCCGTTGTTGGTGGCCGCCGGCTTGCCTTCGCGGACCGGGATCGGCACGGAGACGTAGGTGTTGCCGCTGGCCTGGACGGCGAAGCCCTGCTCCGCGTCGACCACCGTGCCGTCCTTGCGGACCACCTCATAGGTGGAGGCCGCCATGACCGCCGCGGCGGTGGTCCCGGTATCGAATATCGTCGCCGTGACCTGATCGGCGCAGCCATACAGGCTCTTGTCGAGCCGCGCCGTGCTCGCAGGGAACGACCGCGGCGAGCCGCCGATCGTCTGGGTGCCGATCCCCTGCACCGGACCGGCCAGGATCAGACCGTACGGCTGGCCGCCGGCGTCCAGAAGGCCGTTGCCGTTCGTATCCTCGCTCACGCAGGTGCCGGTCAGCGCCCCCGTGCAGCAGGCCAAGGGTACGCCCGCGGCGGTGCAAACAAGGTTCTGGTTCTCGAGGCGGCCGTCGCCAGTGCAGGTGCCGGCACCCGCTCCGCTGCAGCAGGAGAACGGGGCCCCGGCGCCGGTGCACAGGGAGTTTCCGGTGTCCTCGTTGTTACCGGAGATGGCCGTGATGTGCCCGGCCGACGCTCCGCCCGCGCCCCGCTTCACGCGCACCTGCCAAGTGCCGGCCACCAGCTGCGAATCGGCGGTGTTGCCGTCCCCATTCGGATCGGCCGACAGGTGGACCGCCTCCACCGGATTCTTGTCGTCACCGACGTCCGGCGTAGTCAGTGGCCGCGGCTGGCTCCACTGCCCCTGCTTGACGCTGCCGATGATGTAGTTGTTGCCGTCGTAGATCACGTTGTCGTTGGGGCTGCTCGCCGGGCAGACCGATCCGTTCGGCGCGATGTCGCCGGAGAACAGGCAGTTGTCGGGACCCGGAGACTCGACTTCGAGGTCGAGGTCATTGATGATGGCGCCGGCGGCGCCCGTCCCCACCGCGGCGCTGGGCGGATCGCTGTAGGCCATGGCGATGCGCAGCTGCCCGCGAGTCACGACCGTCGTCGGGCCGACCGTCCCGACGGCGTCGGACACCACTTTGAAGTTGTGCCCGATGCCGGTCAAGAGGGTGGCGTCATTGATCGGGGGTTCGCCCGTGGCAAGGTCGTCGTAGATCAGCAGACCCGCGGCCGGGTACTCGATGGTGTTCGGGGCGCCGATGCCCTTGCCCGCGGGCCAGTTCGCCAGCGGCAGAATCGACGACAGCACCGCCCGGCCGTAACCCTGCTCGTTGTTGCCGATGATCCCGACCGGCGTGCCGGACACGGTCCCGATGTTGATCGCACGGGCAAAGGCCACCTTCGAGTCGTCGGGAGTCGGGTATTCCGACTGCAGCTCTTCCAGGAAGTTCGCCGAAGCGGCGAGGGCCGCCTTCACCAGCGGGCCGGAGACGTTGGGGATGCGGTCATTGGTCACGCGTGTCCCGGTCGGGTAGAAACCCTGGGCGAAGTAGTCGCGGATGATGGCGGCCACCCCGGCGACCTCACCGGCGGCGAACGAAGTCCCGAAATTCTCGTCGTCCAGCACGGCATCCACGGGGAGGAAGTTGTCGTCGTCACGGCTCCTCCAGACCGCCACCGAGACGGTGTTCGGGCCGAAGAAGAAGCCGGAGATGTCGGCCGCGACGCCCACGACCATGGGCGCGGTGCGCCGTGAGAGGGCCGTCGCCGGCCCCTTGGACGAGAAGTTCAGGACATCCTCCTCCAGGTTCGAGGTCCAGGCCGTCTGGACGTCCTGGAAGTGCCCTCCGACCGACACCAGGTCCTTGGCCGTCGCGGGCGGAGAGACCTGCAGGGGCGCCGGAATGTGGTCCGGGGGACAGGGAACCGGGCAGTTGTCCGCCGCCGTGCCGTCGAACAGATCGGGATACTGGTTGCGCTGTGAGCCGTTGAAGGAGGAGAAGAACTTCTGTCCCTTGACCGTACCCTGGTTTCCGACCGGGACGAACACCATGCAGTCTCGGTTGTTCACCAGGAACGTGTCGATGTCCTTGGAGTCCTGCGTGTAGGTCCCGTCTGTCGGGTTCTGGATCTGCAGGTCGAAGTTCGGGACGCCGAACGGCATCACATGCAGATGTGCCTCGTTCCCGCCGCCGACCACGTTCTGGCAGGACCCCGCCCCGCCGCTCCTTGGGCAGATCGCCAGCTGCAGGCGGGTGAGCAGCGAGCCCGGGACGACGTTGCCGCCGCGCTCGACGAGGTCGCTCAGGTTGCACAGGCCCTCGCCGGCGGCGTCCTGCATGATGATCCGCGCTCCACGCGCCACGCCGTCCATCTCCAGGCCGTCGACCCGCGGGCGGTTGTTGTAGATGGGCTTCGAGATGCGCGCACCCACCGAGGTTCCGTCCCCCGCGATGATTCCCGCGACGACGTTGCCGTGCGTGCCGCTGCCGAAGAGCATGCCGTCGCAGGAGGTGCCGTCGTCACCGGCGTTCTGGATGGCGTGCACTTTTCTGTGGTTGCTGGCGGGAAAGGCGTGCGAAAGGTCGAAGACCTGGGTGGCGGTCTGGGAGAACTGCACCGAGTCGCCCGAGATGCCGTTGTCGGTCACCGTGACGATCTGGGGTGGCACCTGGGCCGTGCCGTTGTTCACCCGGGATCCGTCATAGACCGCGAGACCGGCGGCGTTCA
>DAISWT010000373.1:0-3031 GCA_036826235.1 Acidobacteriota bacterium
ACTACGCGCGCAGGCGCTCGATGAGCGCGCGATCCGCTGGCGGGAAGTCGTATTCCGCCAGGTGAGCCGGCTCGACCCAGGCGAATGCCTGCTGCTCGCGGGGCTCGATCTTTCCGCCGCTCAACCGGCATCGGTAGAAGTGGAGGACAACGGTCTTGGCGGGATATCGCCACGTTACGGTCTCCACCCTCTCACCGACCGTGAAGTCGGCGCCCAGCTCCTCGAGGAGCTCCCGTCTGAGACACGCCTCCAGCGTCTCGCCCGGCTCGCGCTTGCCACCGGGGAACTCCCACAGTCCCGCCAGATGGGAGCTCTCGACGCGGCGGGTGATGAGATACCGGCCCGCCTCGTCCCGAATCAGGGCCGCCGCGACCTCGACGATCGCGTCCTGGTGCTCAGGGGCGGCCATGGGACCGGGCGTCGAAGGGATAGCTGGCGCAGAAGCTCTTCATGGGACAACGCGGGCACCGGGGCCGGCGCGGCGTGCACCAGGTGGCGCCGAAGTCCATCAGCGCCTGGTTGAAGTCGTAGGCCCGGCCGCGGGGGACGAGAGCCCCCGCGAGGTCCCAGAACGCTTTGTCCCCCCGCACCCGCAGCGCGCGGCGCGGTCCGAGGAAGACGCGCGTGAACACCCGGCGCACGTTGGTGTCGAGCACCGCCGCGTTCCGCCCGTGAGCGAAGGCCAGGATCGCCCCCGCCGTGTAGGGGCCGATGCCGGGCAGCGCGCGCAGGCGCTCGGCGCTGTCGGGCAGACACCCGTGGTAACGGGCCACCGTCTCGCGGGCGATCCGGTGCAGGCGGATCGGGCGGATGTTGTAGCCGAGCGGGTACCAGAGCCGGCGCACCTCGCCCACCCGCGCGGCGGCGAGGCTGTCGATCGTCGGGTAGCGCTGGAGGAACTGATGGTACTTCGGAATCACCCGCTCCACCTGCGTCTGCTGCAGCATGATCTCGGAGACGAGCACCCGGTAAGGGTCGCGCGTGCGGCGCCAGGGAAGATCGCGGCCGTGCTTCGCGTACCACGCGAGCAGACGCCGCTGGAAGCGGCGGCGCGTCCGGTCGTCCGGCGTCAGCACGGCGCGCAGTCTAGCACGAGCGAGTACAATACGCGTGTGGCGAGCCGCCTTCTGCTTCACGATCTCCATGCCGCCGCCGGCGCCACGTTCGCGGCGCCCTGCGGCGCCGAGCTGCCCCTGCACTACGGCGACGCCGCGGCCGAGTACGCGTCCGCCCGCCAGGGAGTAGGGCTCATCGACCGCAGCGCCGCCGGCGTCCTGGAGGTGACGGGGCGCGACCGCGCCGCGTTCCTGCACGCGATGCTCAGCAACGACATCAAGGCGCTGAGCGCCGGGCGCGGATGCGCGGCGGCCTTCCTGGACGTGCACGGCAAGGTGGAGGTCCTGCTCTTCGTCTGGACCCTGGAGGATCGGATTCTCCTGGTGACGCCGCCGGCGGCGGCGGAGAAGGCGATGCAGGACCTGGACAAGTACCTCTTCTCCGAGAAGGCCTCCTTCCGCGATGCGACGGGGGAGCTCTCGCTGCTGATGCTGGCCGGTCCCGAGGCTCCGGACGTGGCCCGGCGCCTGACCGGCGCCTCCGTCCCCCCGGATGCGTGGGCGCATGTCACGGCGACGCTGGAGGGGATCGACGTCCGCCTGGTCCGCGGCGGCGGTGAGACCGGCGAGCCGGAGGTCTGGGTGGTGGCGTCCGCCGGCGCCGGGGCGCCCGTGTGGCAAGCGCTGGTCGGGGCGGGGGCGCGACCGGTCGGGCTCGTCGCCCGCGAGTCGCTGCGCATCGAGGCCGGCACGCCGCTCTACGGCCGCGACGTGGACGCGTCGGTGCTGCTTCCGGAAATTCCCTCGGCGCACCTGGTGTCCTACACGAAGGGCTGCTACATCGGCCAGGAAGTCGTCGTTCGCATCCGCGATCGGGGTCACGTCAATCGCCATCTGCGCGGCTTCCTCCTCGACGGCGAGACGGTCCCGTCGCCCGGCGCCGCCGTCCTCTCCGGCGAGAGCGAGATCGGACGGGTGACGAGCGCCACCTGGTCCTTCGGCCTCAAGCGTCCCATCGCGCTCGGCTTCGTGCGGCGCCCGCAGGCCGAGCCCGGCACCCCGGTCGCCGTCCGGTCGCCCGATCGAACGACGCCGGCCACGGTCTCGGCGCTCCCCTTCACGCGGTAGCCTGGAGGTCAGCGTGGCCAACCGCCTCGCCAACGAAACGAGCCCGTATCTCCTCCAGCACGCGCACAACCCCGTCGACTGGTATCCCTGGGGCGAGGAGGCCTTCGCCAGGGCGCGACGCGAGGACAAGCCGGTCCTCCTCTCCGTCGGCTACTCGGCCTGTCACTGGTGTCACGTGATGGAGCGCGAGTCGTTCGAGGACCCCGAGATCGCCCGGCGGATGAACGAGAACTTCGTCTGCGTCAAGGTCGACCGCGAGGAGCGTCCCGACGTCGATCAGATCTACATGCAGGCCGTGCAGTCCATGACCGGCCACGGCGGCTGGCCCATGACCGTCTTCCTCACGCCCGACGGCGTCCCCTTCTACGGCGGGACCTACTTCCCGCCGGCGCCGCGCCAGGGGCTGCCGTCGTTCCCCCAGCTGCTCCAGGCGATCGCGGAGGCCTGGCGGACGCGCCGGGGGGAGGTGCTCCAGTCGGCCCAGCGGGTCGTGAGCGAGCTCGATCGCACCGAGCAGCTACGCGGCGCCACCCGGCTCCTCACCGACGAGATCCTGTTCGCCGCGTTCCAGGGGATCTCGGCCCAGTTCGACGAAGCGCTGGGCGGGCTCGGCGGCGCGCCCAAGTTCCCCCAGCCGATGATCTGGGAGTTCGTGCTGCGCTTCGGCAAGCGCACCGGCAACCCGTCGGCCCGGAGCATGGCGCAGACGACGCTGACGCGGATGGCGCGGGGCGGGATCTACGACCAGCTCGGCGGCGGCTTCCACCGCTACTCGGTGGACGCGCAGTGGCTCGTGCCGCACTTCGAGAAGATGCTCTACGACAACGGCCAGCTCGCCTCGCTCTACC
>DAISWT010000374.1:0-3005 GCA_036826235.1 Acidobacteriota bacterium
CTGGCGACACCTCCGCCGCCATGGCGGCGTACGCCGCCCAGGTGGACGGGATGCAGGGCGTGGTGGTCCTGCCGAAGGGCCAGATCAGCATGGAGCAGCTGTCGCAGCCGATCGCCTCGGGCTGCCTGACGGTGGCGCTGCCGGCCGATTTCGACACCTGCATCCGGCTCCTGCGCGAGGTCTGCCGCAGGCGGCCGCTGTATCTTCTCAACTCGGTCAACCCGGTGCGCATCGAGGGGCAGAAATCGATCGCCTATGAGATCGTGCAGCAGCTCGGCTGGGACCCGCCCGACTGGATCGTCGTGCCGGTCGGCAACGCCGGGAACATCTCCGCCGTCGGCAAGGGGCTGTTCGATCTGCGCACGCTCGGCCTGATCGACCGGGTGCCTCGCCTTCTGGGGGCGCAGGCGGAGGCGGCCGCCCCGCTGGCGCGGGCGCACCGCGAGGGGTACAAGGAGCGGGTGCGGGTGAAGGCGGCCGACACCGTGGCGACCGCCATCCGCATCGGAGACCCGGTGTCGTACGACAAGGCGGTCGGGACGGTGCGCCGGTCGGACGGCGCGTTCATCGCCGCCAGCGAGCAGGAGATCATGGACGCCAAGGCCCTGGTGGACGCGACGGGGGTGTACGTCTGCCCGAACTCGGCCACGGCCGTGGCGGGCTTCCTGAAGGCGCGTGAGCAGGGGACCATCGGCGCCTCGGACAGGGTCGCGATCGTCGCCACCGCCCACGGTTGCAAGTTCAGCCAGGCCACGATCGATTACCATGAGGGTCGCCTGCCCGGGGTCCGGCCGCGCCGGGCGAACCGGGTGATCGAGCTGCGGGCGGACGGCGCCGCCCTCGAGCGCTTCCTGGCCTCGCACGACGGCTCCCGAAAGGACAAACCATGACCCCGAGAGGGAAATCGAGCAAGACACGCCGCCGGCCGGTCGCCCGGAAGGCACGCCGCCGGTCGACCCGGCGGATCCTGCGCGCCCGGGATCTGATGACGCGCACGCCGATCACGGTGCCGGCCGACCTCAAGGTCGGGGCGCTGTGCGACCTCCTGCAGGTCAAGAACATCAACGGGGCGCCCGTGGTGGACGCGCAGGGCAGTCTGGTCGGGGTGGTCACCCAGGAGGACATCATCTACGGCGCCATGGGCCACGCGGGCGGCGACGCGGTGGATGAGCCGTCCGCGGCCGATCCGACCACGACCGCCCGCCGGCGTCCCTCCCGCAGCGTGGTGGAAGTCCTGCGGGGGCGGCAGCTGCGGGCCGCGCCGCCGCTGCCGCCGCGAGCCGGCGAGAGGCCGTTCTGGGCCGAGCACCGCTCCCCCGACCCGATGGAGATGCCGGTCAGGACTATCATGACCAGCCCCGCCATCTCGGCGGAGGAGGACACGCCGATCACCGACCTGTGCCATGTCATGTGGAGCCTCCGCATCCACCGCGTGCCGATCCTCAAGAAAGGAAAAGTCACCGGCCTGGTTTCGTCCATGGACTTGTGCCGGGCCGTTCTGGAAGGGAAGATCCGGGTCGAGTGATGGCCGCGTTCCGTCCCCCAGCCGTCCGCCGGCGCGCCGCGATTGCGGCGGCCGCCCTCCTGCTCGCCGGGGGCCTCGCCGCCTGCCGTTCCCGCAACACCGCGGACCCCGTCATGACGCTGCTGGCGAAGACGCTGCGCCGGGGAGACCGGCTGGTGTTCGCGAGGACCCTCGACCCGGAGGGGACCCGCATCGCCGCGGTCGTGGTCCCGGCGGCGGCGAAGCCGGAGCTGCGGTTCTACGAGAGCACGACGCCGGGGGTGTACGGGCTGATGCACGTCACGCAGCAGGGGGACGGGTTCAGGAACCTGACGGTCGAGGACGTCGACGCCGACGGCCGGGACGAGTACGTCGTCACCTGGGAGGGCGGACACCTCGAGATCGTCGAGGTGATCGCCCGCGGGCAGGACGGTTCCTATGCCTCGATCTTCCAGAACGCCGGCCGCCAGGTCGAGAAGCGTTACACCCCGGCCGGCCAGCTGGAGTTCTGGATCACCAGCCGCACCTATGACGAGAAGCCCGGGCAGCCCCAGGGCTACGAAACCACCGTGTACGCCTGGAAGGACGGCAAGTACCTCGAGGTCCCCCGCAAGCAGTAGTGCTACCATGGGCGTCATGAGCGACATCCGCAAAGAGACTTTCGGGAACGGTCTGGTCCTGATCACCGAGCCGATGCGCACACTGCGCTCGGTCGCGGTGGGCGTCTGGATGAAGCGCGGCTCGCGCCACGAGACACCGGAGCAGAACGGCATCTCCCATTTCATCGAGCACCTCCTGTTCAAGGGGACGGAGACGCGCACCGCCCAGGACATCGCGCTCATCGTCGATTCGGTGGGCGGCCAGATGGACGCCTTCACGACCAAGGAGTACACCTGCTTCTACTTCAAGGTGCTCGACGACCACCTCGACATCGCCGTCGATCTCCTGTCGGACATCGTGCGGCACCCCAAGTTCCTCCCGGAGGAGGTCGAGAAGGAGCGCAAGGTCATCTTCGAAGAGATCAAGATGGTCGAGGACACGCCCGACGAGCTGGTGTACGACATCTTCAGCGAGTCGTTCTGGCGGGGGCACCCTCTCGGCCGGCCGATCCAGGGCACCATCCTCTCGGTGACCGGGATGCACCTCGACATGCTCATCCGGTACTTCAAGGACTCGTACCAGCCCGCGAATCTGCTGGTCACCGCCGCCGGCAACCTCGACCACGGCCGGCTCGCCGACGCGATCGGCGGCGCGTTCGCGCCGATCCCGAACTCCTCGCGTCCGGTGCCGACTACGCCGCCGGCGCCCACCGCCACGATCGTGGTGCGCGAGAAGAAGGAGCTGGGACAGCTGCATCTCTGCCTCGGCGTGCCATGCTTCGGCAGCCCGCCCGGACGACGCTACCAGGAGTACGTGCTCAACACGCTTCTGGGCGGCACCATGTCGTCGCGCCTGTTCCAGCACATCCGCGAGGAGCGCGGCCTGGCCTACTCGGTCTTCT
>DAISWT010000375.1:0-3005 GCA_036826235.1 Acidobacteriota bacterium
GGGCCGCTCGATCTGACGATCCTCGCCGAGTACTTCGGTCAGAAGCTGGCCGTCTGCCCCTGAATATCGCAGACAGCAGCGTCCAGGTGCGCTAGACGAGACGGGCCTTCAGGCGGGCGCCCAGCTCCGCGACGTGAGGCTCCTGCATCATCGTGTGGGTGCCCCCCGGAACCGGCACCACCTCCAGCTCCCGCGCCTCGAGACCATCCAGGTCCCGCTTCGGATCAAGGAAGAATCCGGGAGGCATCTCGCCGCTCAGGAAGACGGTCATGCGCCCGGGATACAACCGGGGAGCGTACCTCCGGGCGGCGTGCAGGTTCATCTCCTCCACGTTCCACGGCAGCCCGGATGGCAGGCGTGGGACCCGGTTGAGAAGCGTGTACGCCAGCCTCCACAGAAGGGAACGAGTCGACCGTGCGAGATCGCGCCAGGCATCGCGACCCCTGCGCAGCAGATAAGCCCGTCTGTCGCGGCCGGAGCGGGACCATGCCTGACTCAGGTGGAAGGACACCCGGCTGCCCAAGCGCTGTATCGGTCCCGACGGCCCCCGGGCGCGTGAATCGTGGCCGACGAACAGGGCGAGCAGCTCTACCTCCTCACCCCGGGCCCGGAGCTGCTGCGCCATCTCGAACGCCACGATCGCGCCCAGGCAATACCCGCCGATGCGATAGGGCCCCCGGGGCTGCACCGTGCGGATCTCGTCGAGATAGTGGGACGCCATCGGCTCGATGGCGCGGTGCGGAGGCTCGCCGCCGGAGCCCTGCGCCTGCAGCGCAAAAAACGGCTGGTCAGGGCCGAGACGGCGGCAGAGATCGCGATAGAAGAGAACCTCTCCGGAGTGTCCGTGAACGCCGAAGAAGGGCCGCCGGCGGCCCCCCGGCTGCAGCGGCACGAGCGACGACCACGCGGCCGATGTCCCCCTGTCGCGCAGCACGCCGGCGAGCTGCGCCACCGTCGGCGCGCCAAACAGAGTGGCGAGGGGGAGGCGAAGACCGAAGGTCTTCTCGATCTCTGCGAACAGGCGCGCCGCCAGGAGCGAGTGCCCCCCGAGGTCGAAAAAGTGGTCCTCCCGGCCGACGGGGCCCGTTCCTAGCACATCCTGCCAGAGGAGCGCCAGCCTCGCCTCGAGAGCATCGCGGGGCGGGAGGAAGACGCATCGTCGCTCCGACGGGTCCTCCCCCGGGTCCGGAAGGGCACGGCGATCGATCTTACCGCTGGGCGTCAAGGGCAGGGCGGCCAGGCGCACGAAGGCCGCGGGGACCATCGCTTCCGGCAGACTCTCTCTCAAGAAACGGCGCAGGTTCCCCTCGTCCGGCGCCGGCTCGGCCCGGGCGACCCAGTAAGCCACCAGGCGTCTCTCGCCCGGTGGACGACCGTGCGCCGCGACCGCGGCCTCACGCACTTCAGGATGCCGCGCCAGCGTGGCCTCGATCTCCCCCAGCTCGATCCGGAATCCCCGGATCTTGACCTGGGCATCTCTTCTCCCGGCGAACTCGATGCGGCCGTCGGCGAGCAGGCGTCCTATGTCCCCGGTGCGATAGATCCGTCTGTCCCCTCCCTCGGGGTCGGCAAGAAAGGACGCCCGCGTCAGATCGGGCCTGCGCCAGTAGCCGAGGGCGACATGGCGGCTGCGGATGGCGATCTCGCCGCAGATCTGACCGGGCTCGCCCCGCGGGCCGAGCAGCAGGACCTCGGTGTCCTCGACGGGCCGTCCGAGGGGCACCGAGGCCCGCTCGTTTGGGGTCGCCCGGTCGACGAAGTGCTGCAGCGTCACGGTCGACTCCGTCGGTCCATAACCGTTCACGAACAGACAGCGGCCGGGGGTATGCCTCCTGCCGGACTCGACGTCCTCGCGGCGGACCTCCTCCCCTCCAAGGACGACGAGTCGCAGATACGGAGACAGCGTCTCCTCCGCCAGCGCTTCGATCAGGTGCCGGAACACAGTGGGCGTCGAGTGGTAGACAGTGACGCCGTCCCGGCGCACTCGGTCTCGAAGACCGGCGAGACCGGCCTCGCGGATGTCGATCGGACACAGCGTCGCGCCGTTCAGGAGCGCCCCGAAAATGTCCATGACCGCGGCGTCGACGCTGTACGATGAGAGGAGTGTCAGCCGATCGTCGGCGGACAGGTGGAGGTTCGCCGCATACGCCCTGATGAAGTGCAGGACGTTCCGGTGGTTCTGCAGAACGCCCTTCGGCCGGCCCGTCGAGCCGGACGTATAAAGAAGATAAGCGGGATCGTCCGGCGACGCGGCCCTGACCCAGGCGTCCTCCGAAGCGGCGTTCAGGTTCTCCTCGACCCCCAGCACCTTCCGGCCCGGGGCGAGCTTCAACGCCAGCGATCGATTCCGGGTGTTCGTCAGCACGGCGTCCGCCTGACAATCCGCCACGATGTGCGAGAGCCACCCGGCGGGATGTCCCGGATCGAGCGGGACGTAGGCGCCACCCACCTTGAGGGCGCCCAGGATCCCGGCGATCATGTTTGCATCGTGGTCGAGCAGGAGGGCGATCCGGGCTCCGGGTCCGCCGACTTCGGGTGCCAGCGTCGCGGCGACCCGATTGGCCGCCCGGTCGAGCGCCTCGTAGGTCCACTCCCGCCCCTCCTCCCGGACCGCGATGCGCCGCGGGTGCGCCGCGGCCTGCCGCGCGAAGCGCTGCGCGATCGACTGCTCAGTCTCCTCGCGCGCGAACTGGACGATCGGACCCGCCGGCGCCGCCGGGTCCCTGGCGGGGAGGCCGGTCGCGCGATCTCCGGGTGTGAGAACCGGCAGGGCCACGACCCGCTGCCCCGGATCGGCCACGATGCCCTCCAGCAGGACCGTGAAGCGCCGCACCAGGCGATCGATCGTGACGCGATCGAAGCCGCCCGCCGCAAAGTGCCCGTCAGTTATGCCAAACGTCACGTCGGCCGACAGTTGGTAGGCGGCCAGCAAACGACAATGCCGCTGAAAATCAATATGGGAGGTGTGATTCCGGTGATCTTTGCGTCGTCAGTTCTGTCGATGC
>DAISWT010000376.1:0-3000 GCA_036826235.1 Acidobacteriota bacterium
GAGCCGACGCAGATCTTCACGCCGGCCTTGATCGCCTCGCCGACGCGGCGCTCGAACTCGGCGCGGTACTTGCGGGAGAGCTCGACGTTCTTCTGCATCTCGGGGCTGTCCGAGCCGCGCTGCTCGTAGTACTCGCCGACGTACATCGTCGGCACGAGGTAGACGCCGCGCTGCACCATCAGGTCGATGGCCTCCTTGTCCATGAAGGTGCCGTGCTCGATGGTGCGCACGCCGGCGCGGATCGCCTGCTTGATCCCCTCGGCGGCGTGGGCGTGCGCCATGACCGGCACGTTGTGACGGCCGGCCTCCTCCACGGCGACCTTCAGCTCCTCGGGGCTGAAGTGCACGTCGGCCGGGTTGTCGCCCGTCGACATGAAGGCTCCCGTCACCAGGAGCTTGATCCAGTCGCTGCCGTACTTGATCTCCTGGCGCACCGCCTTGCGCATCTCCTCGACACCGTCGACCACGAGCCCGTCGGCGATCGGGTGCTGCTCCGGGGCGATGAAGTTCATGTCGCCCCCGCCGCCGGTGATCGAGATGTAGTGCGCGGCGCCGCAAAGGCGCGGCCCCGGGAACATCCCTTCGTCGATCGCCCTGCGGATGTCCATAGGGGCGTAGAACACGTCGTCGTCGCCCGGAATCCGCAGCGTCGTCCAGCCGGCCATCAAATTGTCCTGGACCGCCTTGAGCCCCTTGAGCGCCTTGTACGCAGACGACCAGCGCAGGTGGTCGACCTGGTAGGAGTCGGTGCTCTGCAGCGGGTGCGAGTGCATGTCGATGAGACCGGGCATCAGCGTGGCCCCGCCAAGGTCGATCACCTCGATCCCTTTCGGCAGGATGTCGGGCCCGCCGACCTTGACGATGCGCTCGCCCTCCACCAGGACCGCGGCCTTCTTCAGCGGGCGGTCGCCGCGGCCGTCGATGAGCTGGCCGCACAGGATGCCCCGGCGCGCCGGGGCCGGCGGCGTGGCCGGGCTGGCCGGCGCGGCCGCGGCCCCGCCGGGGCCGGCGTTCGGCGCCAGCGCCAGACAGATCCCGAGGATCGGCGGGCCCCACGGGCGCCGTCGGCGACCCTCACGTCGCCCGAGCTGTTTCATCCTCCGCTCCTCTCCGATTGAGGCGTGCATCTTACCAGCGGGCGGCCTCCAGGTTGACGCGCGGGCTGGCGATCGACTATACGCTGCGCGGAGCGCCATGATCGCACCGGCACACTGGTCCCTGTTCGAGGCTCGCCACCTGCGCGCCACCGCCGTCGCGCTGGCGGCGGCGGGGGCGCTGCAGTTCACCGACTCCGGCTGCTCCATCAGGAAGTTCGCCGTCGGCAGGCTGGGTGACGCCCTGGCGGAGAGCGGCCCGACCTACGCCTCGGACGACGACCCCGCGCTCGTGCGCGACGCCCTGCCGTTCGCGCTGAAGTTGATCGAGAGTCTTCTGGATCAGACCCCCGAGCACCGGGGACTGCTGCTGGCGGCCGCCGGCGGCTTCACGCAGTACACCTACGCCTTCGTGCAGGAGGAGGCCGACGAGACCGAGGACAGGGACCTGCAGGCGGCCGCGGCGCTGCGGGAGCGGGCGCGCAAGCTCTACCTGAGGGCGCGCGACTACGGCCTGCGCGGGCTCGAGACCGGGCACGCGGGGCTCGCGGCGGCGCTGCGCTCGAGCCGGGCCGTTGCGCTGGGCCAGGCAACCAAAGACGATGTGCCGTTCCTCTACTGGACGGCGGCCTCCTGGGGGGCGGCGATAGCCATGAAGAAGAACGATCCGGACCTTCTGGCCGATCTGCCGGCCGTGGAGTCCCTCATCCGGCGGGGGTTCGAGCTGGAGCCCGACTTCGACCACGGATCGATCCACGAGTTCCTGATCTCGTTCGACGGCAGTCGGTCGGATTCGATGGGTGGCTCGATCGAGCGCGCGCGCCGGCATTTCGAGGAGGCGGTGCGGCTCTCCGGCGGGCTGCGCGCGGCTCCCCTGGTCGATCTGGCGGAGAGCGTGTCGGTGCGGCTGCAGGACCGGGCCGAGTTCGAATCGCTGTTGAGGCGGGCGCTCCGGATCGACGTGGACGCGCGCCCGGAATGGCGGCTGTCGAACCTGATCATGCAGCGCCGGGCGCGCTGGCTTCTCGGGCGGGCGGACCAGCTCTTCGTCGAATGAGAGAGCCGCAGGACGTGGACGAAATTCTCAGCGGGGCCGCGAGTGGATTCATGAGGGTCGCGTGGCGCGCGCGCCGGTATCTCGCCGTAGTTCTGGTCGCCGCCGCGGGCGCGGCGGCTCCGGCCGCCGCGCCGGAGCTGCTGATCAAGATGGGGACCTCGGCGCCGGAAGGCTCGTCGTGGCACCAGATCATCAAGGAGATGGGCGAGAAGTGGAAACAGGCGCCGGGCGGCGGCGTGACGCTGCGCATCTATCCGGGCGGGGTCCTGGGCGACGAGCCGGACCTGGTGCGCAAGATGCGCATCGGCCAGATCCAGGCCGCCGCGCTGACGGCGGTCGGGCTGTCGAATATCGACCCGTCGGTCGCGGCCCTGCAGATCCCGATGATGTTCCGGTCCTACGACGAGCTGGATTTCGTGCGCGAGCGCCTGCGCCCGATGCTGGAGAAGCGACTCGCGGAGAAGGATTTCGTCGTCCTGAACTGGGGGGACGCGGGGTGGGTGATGTTCTTCGCCAAGGAGCGCTTCAGCACCCCCGACGACCTCAAGAGGATGAAGCTGTTCGTCTGGGCGGGCGACAACGACGCGGTGGAGATCTGGAAGGCGTCTGGGTTCCACCCGGTGCCGCTGGCGACGACCGACATCCTGCCAGGGCTGCAATCGGGGCTCATCAACGCCTTCGACACGACGCCGCTTCTGGCCCTGGCGTCGCAGTGGTTCGGCCTGGCGCCGTACATGCTCGATCTCAGATGGGCGCCTTTGGTCGGCGCGACGGTGGTGACCCGCAAGGCGTGGGAACGTGTCCCCGCCGAGGCGAGGCCGTTCCTGCTCAAGACCGCGGCCGAGGCGG
>DAISWT010000377.1:0-2974 GCA_036826235.1 Acidobacteriota bacterium
CAGGGTCACCCAAAAAAAGCGGTCCGTGCGGCTGAGATGCGCAAGTTCGGCTAGATGTCGTTCTGGGCGCCCGCGAGCCGATAGCGCATCCCGGTCTGCGCGGCCTCCAGCTTGCGTCTCGCCGAATCCATCTTCATCCGCACGCGATCCTGGATGCGCTTCTCGAAGTCAGGACCGAACGACTCTTCCGCCGGCGCTTCCCCCTTGGGGAGCGACACTGTGAGTGTCTGCTCGCGCCGATCGCGCATGATGACGATCGGGAATTCCTTGCCACGGCGGTCGCGGAGAGCGCCGCGCAGGTCGGCCGAGTCCTCGATCTTCTCACCGTCGACCTTGAGGATGACGTCGCCGGCCCGCAGACCCGCTGCCTCGGCCGGGCTGCCCCTCTTGACGGAACGCACCAGGACGCCCTCGCCGTTCTTCAGGCCGAAGTACTCGCCGAGCTGATCCGTCAGGCTCTCCACCGACACGCCGAGCCGCATCGAGGACTGCATGCCGCCGAGCATGGGGATCTCGGGCACGTCGATCTCCGGCATCTCGATGTGCGGGATCTCGATCACCTTGTGGAAGCGCCCCCCGTGCTCTTCGCCGTCGTGCTCGGCCACCTTCACCCGCACCGTGCGGGTCTCGCCGTCCTGAAAGAGCTTGAGCGTCACGGTGCGTCCCGGCGGCGTCTCGCGCACCATGCGCGTCAGCTGCCTCGCCCCCTCGACGCGCGTCCCCTGGTATTCGAGCACCACATCTCCGGTCTTCAAACCGGCCCCTTCGGCGGGGCTGCCCGGCATGACCGCCTTCACCTCGGCGCCAGTCTCCTCCCTGAGCTTCAGCTCCCGGGCCCGCTCGCCGGTGATGTCCGCAATGCTGATCCCGAGCCAGGAGCCCCCGGACGAGAAGAAGATCATGTCATCGTGGGGCGGCGAGGGCGCCTCGGGGGCCGGCGCCGGAGGCGGCGCGGGCCGGGCCGCGCGGGCGGGGGCGGCCGTTCCGAGAAGGGTCAGGCACGCGAGAAGCAACGGCGGTACTCTTGACATGGTCCTCACCTCCGGGTCTAGGAGCCTGGTTTTTTCGCCTTGAGAATCACGATGTTGCCGTCGAGAGTTCGGATCTTGACGAGCGCGCCTCCGCCGCCGATCGGCCCCTCGGCGATCTCCACCGGCCGGCCGGCGTCCTCCGCCTCGCGGAAGATGTGCAGCGGAAAGTCGCTCTTGATGCGATTTCCCTGCGAGTTCTCGACCATCGCCCGCAGGGTCAGCGCGATCGATTCCGGCAGCGCCAGCGTGACGTCCCCCTGCCAGGTCTGGATATCCGAATCGAACAGCGCCCGGCCGGAGGGGAGGAGCTCGGCCTGGATGCTCCCGGCCGAGGTGACCGCGCGGATCGGTCCGCCGATCCCCTTCAGGACGATCGGCCCCGCGCCGCTCTCGCAGCGGACGCCGCCCCGGGCCGCGGCCACGCGGATGCTGCCGCCGGCGGTGGCGGCGGTCACCTCGCCTCGCGTCTGGCCGACGTTGATGCTCCCCCCTTTGGTCTGGACGAAGACGTCGCCGCCGGCCGAACCAATCGTGACGTTGCCGCCGCCCGTCTCGGCGCGCACGTGTCCGGCGGCGCGGCCGACGCTCACGTCGCCCCCCGACGTCTGGGCCACGACTTCGCCGCCGGCGGCCTGCACGCTGACGCTCCCCCCGGCCGTCACCAGCCGCGCCTCCTTGTCGACGCCACCCACATCGATGTTGCCGCCGCGGGTCTCGGCGCTCAGCGGGCCGCCGACCTGGTCGGCCCGGATGCTGCCGCCGCGCGTCGTGAGGAGGGCACGCCCCGTCATTCCTACTGCCGTCACGTTGCCGGCCCCGGTCATGACTTCGAACTCCCCGGTCGCCGCCGGCAGCTCGAGATCGAACTCCGCCTGCAGGTCGCGCGCCGCACCCGGTGCGATCTCCTGTCCGCGGAACAGCAGCAGGTCGCCGCTCTGGACGGCGCTGACCTGCATGTCGTCGAGGAGGCGCCGCGTGGCCGCGTCGTCGACACCCCGGGCCCGGACCAGGACGCGATAGCGCACGCCGGCGCCCGGCGTGGCCCGGGCGGTCACCGAGCCCACGTCGGTCTCGACCCGCACCCGCGGCCCCGCCCCGGGGATGACGCCCGTGAGCTCGTGCACCAGGAACCGTCCGTCGCGGTAGTAGCGCGCCTCCTGCGCCGGGAGCGGCGCCCCCGGCAGGCAGGCGAGCAGGGCCGCGAGGCCGAGGCGTCTCGTGATCCGCCGGCTCATCGCGCGACATCCTGTGGCAGCATCTGACTGACCAGGGCCGCGGAGCGCAGGCGTACGTAGTCGTTCGGATCCCGCTCGGCCAGCCGCTTCAGCACCGGCAGCGTCTCGGGACTGCGCGCCGCCTGCAGGGCGTCGATCGCCCGCACCCGCCCGCCGGGGGGGGTGTCGCTCAGAAGCGCCTGCACGATCGCGCCGCGCACCTCCGCGTCCTCGCCGGCCCGTTCCTGCAGGGCCTCCATCGCCTTGAGACGGGCGCCAGGATTGGCGTCCTCACGGACGGCGCGCAGAAGCGCCCGGCGCACCTCCCGGTCGTCGGCCTGCCGGCGCAGGACGTCGATCGCCTCCAGTCGGAGCCCGGCGTTCGCATTGTCCCGCAGGGTGCCGACCAGAACGCTGCGGATGCGCGGATCGCTCGCCGTGCCCTCCAGCGCGGTGCGGCGCAAGGTATCGAATGTCAGGCGCACCCGGCCGGAGCCCTGATCGCTGTCGTGGAAATCGACGTTGGCGATGGTGGCGCCGCCCTCCCCGGACGTCCCCTGACCGCCCCCGAGGGAGAGGAGCCCCGTTCCGGGGAGCGCCCGGCCCGCCAGGAAGCCGCCGGCGAGCAGGACCAGGGCCCATGCCGGCGACAGACGAAGCCGCCAGGACCGGCCGCGCCGCCCGGCACGCGGCGCCGGGACGGCGTCTGCCGGGCGCGCCGCCGACGGC
>DAISWT010000378.1:0-2962 GCA_036826235.1 Acidobacteriota bacterium
ACTACATCATCAAGCCGTTCGACGTCGAGGAGATGAAGACCGTCGTCCGCAACGCCCTCGAGAAGCGCCGCCTGGAGAACGAGAACCGCGTGCTGAAGCGGGAGCTGAAGGAGAAGCTGCGCTTCGACGAGATGGTGGGGGACGGGCCGCGCATGAAGGAGGTCCTGGATCTCATCGCCAAGATCGCACCGACCAACAGCACCGTCCTGATCTCCGGAGAGTCGGGCACCGGCAAGGAGCTCGTGGCGCGCGCCATCCACGTCGGCAGCCCCTGCCGCGAGCGACCGTTCGTGTCGATCAACTGCGGAGCGCTGCCGGACGAGCTCCTGGAGAGCGAGCTGTTCGGACACACGCGCGGCTCGTTCACGGGCGCCGTCACCGCCAAGAAGGGCCTGTTCGAGGTGGCCGACGGCGGCACCCTCTTCCTGGACGAGATCGGCGACACCACGACGGCGATGCAGATCAAGCTGCTGCGCGTCCTGCAGGAGCGCCGCATCCGCCGGGTGGGCGGCACCGACGAGATCGAGGTCAACGTGCGCGTCCTGGCGGCCACCAACCAGGACCTCGAGCAGATGGTGCGGCAGAAGCGCTTCCGCGAGGACCTCTACTACCGCATTAACGTCATCCAGATCCGGATGCCGGCGCTGCGGGAGAAGCCGGAGGACATCCCCAAGCTCGCTCTCCACTTCCTGGTCAAGTACGGTCGCATCATGGGGAAGAAGATCACGCGTATCAGCGAGGAGGCCCTGCAGGGTCTCCTGGAGCACGACTGGCCGGGCAACGTGCGCGAGCTGGAGAACGTCATCGAGCGTGCGGTGGCGCTCGAGACTTCGGACGCGATCACCGTCGACAGCCTGTCGCGGGAGGTGCGGAGCGGCGGCCGCCCGGCGCAGGAGTTCCCGATCGTCCTGTCCGACGGAGGCATCGATCTGGAGCGCCAGCTCGAGCGCCTGCGCGAGCACTATATGGAGGAGGCCCTGCGCCGCGCCCAGAACATGCAGACCAAGGCGGCGGAGATTCTCGGCATGAGCTTCCGCTCGTTCCGCTACTTCGCCAAGAAGTACCGCCTGCTGGAAGGGCGCAAGGAACCCCGGGCGAACGTGGGCTAGATCCCTCCGGGCAAGGGTGGCGCGTGCCGGCGTACGACGAGGCAGGGCGGAACCGAGTCGGAGCGCGCCTGAGGGCCGCGGGGCCGGCCCTCCTTCTGGGAGTCCTGCTCCTGGCCGCCTTCCACGGGGCGCTCCTCGGGCGGCGCTTCTATCTGCGCGACATCTCCCAGAACCACGCTCCCCTGCGCGCCTACGTCACCGACAGCCTGAGGCAGGGCCGCCTGCCGCTGTGGGACCCCTACCACGGGGGAGGCACGCCGCTCCTGGCGAACCCCGACGCCCTCGTGCTGCACCCGATCACCCTGCTGTTCTTCCTCCTGCCGTTCGACGCGGCGTTCTCCGCCGCCATCGTACTGCAGTTCGCGCTGCTCGCCGGCGGAGGGTACCTGCTGGCGCGCGCGCTGTCCCTGCGGCGGGAGGCGGCGGCGCTCGTGGCGGCCGTCCTGTCGCTCTCCGGCCCGATGGCGTCGCTCGCGAGCCTGCAGAACATGCTGTCGGCCGCGGCCTGGGTGCCGGTCGGCCTGTGGGCCTTCCTGCGCGGTCTGCAGAGGGGCCGGCGCTGGCTGTTGGTTCCGGCGGCGGGCTGCGCCGCGGTCGTGCTGATCGCGGCGGCGCCCGCCTCGGCCACCGCCTTCGCGCTCCTGGCGCTTGTCCTCGGGGCCACGGCGTCCGGGGAGACCGGCGGCCGCGCGGCGCCCCGCACGGCGATCGTGAGTCTCGTCGCGGTTCTCGCCCTGGCCGCGCTCCTCGCCTCCGCGCAGATCCTCCCGGCCCGCGAGCTGCTGCCGCTCTCGGTCCGCGGCGCCGGATTCACCGAGACGGAGGGGCTGAAGTGGTCGCTCCCGCCCGCCCGACTCCTCGAGGCGATCGTTCCGCGGCTGTTCGGAGACCCGACGCACCTCTCACCGGCGGTCTGGTGGGGAGGCTTCCTGTTCGACGGAGGCTACCCGCTGCTGCTGTCGTTCTACGTCGGCGCCATTCCCTGCGTGCTCGCCGCCGTCGGCGCGTGGCACCGCGGCGAGGACCGCGCCCGCCGCCGCGTGCTGGCGGCCGCCGGCGTCCTGGGCCTGGTGCTCGCTCTGGGCCGCAACAGTCTCCTGTACCGGACCTTGTTCCAGGCATTCTCCCCCGTGAGACAGGTCCGTTATCCCGAGCGCTTTGCTCTGATCGCCGTGTTCGCCGTGGCGATCCTGGCGGGGTACGGTCTGGAGCGGCTCCTCGGCCCGCGCTCCTCGCCGCGCGCCGCGGTGGCCTGCGCGGTGGCGGCGTCCGCCGTGTTTCTGCTGACGGCGATAGCCGCCGCGGCGCCCCTGGCCGACCGCCTGCTCGCGTCGATCGCCAGAGTCCCGCCCGACTTTCTTGCGTCCGATGGCGGCGGCGCGGTCCGCGCCGCCCTCCTGCGATCGACCCTGTGGGCCTTCGCCGAGGCGAGCGCCCTCGCCGTCGCCGCGGCCATCCACGTGCGGCGCCCCGGCACCGGCCGGGCGCGCGCGGCCGCCTGGCTGATCGTGGCCGCTTCCGGCGCCTCGATGTGCCTGGCCTGCGCCCCCGTGCTGTCGACCGCCGCTCCCGGCTGGCTGACGTCGCCGTCGCCGCTGGCGGCGATCGTCGGACACGGGACGGACGCCCCCCGGGTGCACCACGCGCCGCGGCCCGCCGATCTGAGGGTCTGGGGGACGACCGACGAGCTCGTCTGGGGATACCGGTATGACCGCTTCGTGTACGCCCTGTGGACCGGACACGCCGAGCGGGTCCCGACCGCCCTCGACGGCGCCACCGACCGGATGGACCTGAAGCCGGGCGCCGATCTCGGCCGGGCCGCCGAGGCCCTGCCGCTGGCGGCGCGCGTGCGG
>DAISWT010000379.1:0-2956 GCA_036826235.1 Acidobacteriota bacterium
GGGCGCGAGCCGATCTCGGCGCCGCTCGTCGGCGAGCACGAGGCCGACGTGGCGATCGTTGGCGGGGGCGTGACGGGACTGTCGACCGCGGTCCATACGCTCCTGCGCTCGCCGGGCGCCAGGGTGGTCGTGCTCGACGCCCGGTACGCCGGGTTCGGCGCCACCGGACGCAGCGGCGGCGTCCTCGGGAACGGCACGGAGATGGGGACACCACCGGGCACCGAGGATAACGTCGCCCACACGATCGCCCTGATCGATCGGCTGCAGATCGGCTGCGATCTGGAGCGCGCCCCGGTGACCCAGCTCGACCCGTACCGCTATGTCATCGGACTGAAGCGCGCGGCCGAGAGCCTGGGGGCCGCCGTGCACGAGGGAAGCCCTGTCAAGACGATCGAGGACGCCTCGCCCGTCGTCGCCCGCGGCGAGCGCTTCGTCCTGCGCGCACCGCGCCTGATCGTCGCGACCAACGGCTACACCCCGAAGCTCGGCATCGCCGCGTCGCGTCTGTTCCCGGCGCACACCGCCGCGGCGGTCACCGGGCCGGTGCCTCCCGCGGCGCTGAAGGACATCCCCGACAGCATCCTGGTGATGACCTCGCGCGAGATGTACATGTGGGGACGCAAGGCGCCCGGGCGGCGGGTGCTGGTCGGGGCCGGGGCGGAATACTTTTACGACAACGGCCTGTTCCACCGGGGCGACGCGTTCCTGTTTCGGGCGTTGCACCGCTGCATGTCGAAGAGCTTCCCCGCCCTGGCGGCGTACCCTTTTCAGCACGCCTGGACCGGGCCGATGGGTTGCACCGCCGACCAGGAGCCGATCATCGGGACTGCGGGGCCGTCCGGCAACATCATTTACTGCGGCGGCTACACGGGCCACGGCATCGCCATGGGGACGAAGGCCGGTTCGTTCCTCGCCGGGATGCTTCACGACGAGCCGCCGCCCGCCTGGATGTTGCGGAGCACGCTGGATCTTCCCGGCGAGCCGCTGCGCTACATCGCCGTGAATGCGGTGATTCATCTCATGAACCTCGGCCTCTTCAGCATGCCGAAGCATGACTGACGATCGGCCCGCCACGCCCGGTGCCGGGCGTACCGACGACGGACGGCTCCACGCGCCGACCATTGTTTCGTGGACCCTCGGTCTGCTGTCGCTGGGCCTGTTCTTCGTCCCCCTGGTGACCCCGTTCCTGCAGATCGGAACGCTGGCCTACGTGCTCCGGCGGGCCTGGCGCGGAGAAATCGACCGCCTCGGCGTCATCGCGGGCGCCGGCGGCGCCGCTCTGGGGCTCATCCTCTTCCTAGCTCTCGAGCTTGTCTGGATCGTCTGACTCTCGATCGGGGGTCGTCCGGCGCCGATTTCGAAACTCAGCGCCTACGCCGTTTCGTGCCTCAGAACGACTTCAACCTCGCGCCCCGCGATCGCCTCGGCTTTCCAAACTTCTGAGCTCCCGCGCGCCTGTCCGGAGAATATTTTGATTGACAGCCTTTCGACATCGCCGTATACGGAGCGCAGCAGATCCCGTTGCGATCGGCACAGGCGGACGGTACCCGTCGGGGGCGAAAGGGGTGGCGGGGACCTCACCCAAGAAGCCAACATTGGACTCTTCAGGAGGCTTTCGGGGTTCGGCAGCATCCCCTTCCCGTTCCGGTCAGGAATCTGGGTCGCCGTGAGGGGTATGAGCTGAAGGCTGTGTCTGCCGGACTGAGGCAGGCTGCGAGATCGCAATCATCACATCATCCGACGAGCCATGACGTCAATCCGAGCCGCGGGAGGCGAGCCGATGCCGGCCTGTCCCGCGTGATCTCCGAGCACGGCATGAGGAGGACATCCAATGTTCGGTAGGACGAAGCGTGGTTCCACGGTCTCCACGTTGGTCCTGGTCCTGGCGCTTGTCCTGACGGTTTTCCTTCCCGATTTGGTCGCCGGGAAGCCGGACGCCGCGGACCCGGCGCACGTCTCGGCCGCGGGGCCCGCTCCTCGCCCGGAGCTCACTCCAGCCTCGTTCGTGGACACCACCGTCGTCGATTTCGGCGCCGGGACGCTGGATGCCGGCACCTATATCTCCGAGACGACCGATGGTGAAGTCATTCTCGCTCCCACGTTTGGCACCGAATTCTCGGGCGATACTCCGCCGCCGGGCATGACGGGAGCGCAGTGGTTTCCCCCCAACGGCACCGCCAGTCTGGCCGGCGGCAAGGTGACTCTGGATGGCGTCAAGGTCGGGACGATCGCCCTCTACGGGCCGGGTCGCACCCTCGAGTTCTCCGCCAACTTCTCCGGGTCGCCGCTCAACTCGTCGGGCTTCGGCACCATGCTCACCGCGGCCCCGTGGGCCGTCTTCCGCACTCCGCTGACCGTCGTCAATCTGATGGACAGCACGAACAACGGCACGACGCAGAACGGCAACGTCCCGGGCTCCCTGTTCAACGCCTTCCATCGCTACCGGATTGACTGGAAGACCGACATCGTCGCCTATTACGTCGACGGCACCCTGGTCTCGACCCATACCAATCCACCCACCGCCGACATGCGACCGATCTTCAGTGATTTTCTCCCGGGTGGCGGCAAAGAGGTCTTCGATTGGTTCCGGATGAGCCCGTATGCCGCCAGCGGCATGTTCGTCTCCCGTGTCTTCGACGCGGGCAGCAACGCCCGCTGGATCGACCTGCAGGCGACGTCCGAGTTGCCCGATGGCACGAACATCGTCCTCGAGACGCGCTCCGGTGATACCGCCGCGCCCGATGAAACCTGGTCGCCTTGGACGGGTCTGAGCGGCAACGCGATCACCAGCCCGAACGCCCGCTACCTGCAGTACAGGGCCACCCTGTCGAGCACCGATCCTTCGCTGACGCCCGCCCTGCAATCGGCGACGATCACCTATCTCGCGCCGTGCGCGCCCGAGACCTGCAACGGCATCGACGACGACTGCGACGGCAACGTCGACAACGGGACCAGC
>DAISWT010000380.1:0-2928 GCA_036826235.1 Acidobacteriota bacterium
GAGCTTGACAACCTGGTGGATCCCGAGCTGCCTTTCCGCCTCCTCCACCGGCGTGCCCGCGACATAGGCCGCGATCTTGCGGACGTGAGCTGGGATGCGTACTTTCACGATGCCTCCCGCAGTCGCCGGACCTCCTCCGGGGTGAGCCGGCGCCACTCCCCCGGTTTCAGGGCACGGTCGCGAATTGGCCCGATGGCGATCCGCTTGAGCTTGAGGACACCGTGCCCGAGGCGGTCGAACAACCGACGAATCTGGTTCTTCCGCCCCTCGTACAGAGTCACCTCGAGCCAGGTGTTCGCCTGTCCGGATACACGCTCCACCCGGGCCGGCAGGGTGCGCCTCCCGTCCAGGAACATCCCCCGGCGGAGCGCTTCCATGTCGTGAGCGGTGACCGCCCCCTTGACCTTCACACGGTAGACCTTGGGCAGGTGATTGCCGGGATGCGTTAGCCGGAACGCCAGATCGCCGTCGTTGGTCAGGATCAGAAGCCCCTCGCTGTTCCAGTCGAGCCGGCCCACCGGGAAGACCCGCTCGCGCACGCCCTGCAGGAGGTCCAGGACGGTCGGCCGGCCCGCCGGGTCGGCGGAGGAGGTGATGCTTCCCTTCGGCTTGTGCAGCAGGTAGTAGACGCGCCGCCCGCCACCCTGCACCCTGTGTCCGTCGACCCGGACGATGTCCCGGTCCGGGTCGACCCTCGTGCCGAGGGTGGTGACGATCCGCCCGTTCACCTCGACGCGGCCACCCAGGATCAGGCGCTCGCCTTCACGACGCGATGCGACTCCGCCCGCGGACAGAAACTTCTGCAGCCTGACGCCGCCCGAAGCGTCATGAATCGTCCCCGTCCTCTCCGCGCTCGTTCTCGTCGTCTTCATCTTCCTGGGTCTCTTCCCCATTGCCGCCTGAGCCGTCATCGTCCTCTTCGAACGGACCGACGGCGCCCATCGCGGCGGCGGGCGGCGTGACGGATCCGGATGGACGCGATCCGGCACCCGGGTCCCGCATTCCGAACTCGGCGATGTCGGGCAGGTCCTCCAGTGAATTCAGCCCGAAGTGCGCCAGGAACTCCCGTGTCGTGCCGTAGAGCAATGGCTTGCCCACGACCTTCTTGCGTCCCAGGACCCGCACCAGCTTCTTGTCGAGCAGCGCCTCCAGCACCGACGTCGGGTCGGCGCCCCGGATCGCCTGGATCTCCGGCGTGGTGATCGGCTGACGGTAGGCGATGATCGCCAGCGTCTCGAGCGCCTGGGAGGTGAGGCGCCGCCGGTTGCGCGACCGAAACAGGGCGCGCACCCATTCCCCAAGCTCCGGCTTCGTGGCCATCCGGTATCCGCCCGCCACACGCTGGACGGTGAGGCCGCGTTCCTCCGGCTCACAGGCGCTCCGCACGCCGTCGAGTGCCGTCTGCAGAATCTCCCGGCCTGCCGCGGGGAAGAGGTCGATCAGATCATCGAGGGTCAGGGGCTCCTCCGCGGCGAAGACGAGGGCCTCCACGATGGCGCGCAGCCTCTCTCCCAGGGGCGCCGCCGCACTCTCACGCATGGGTCGACTCCTTCCCTGGGGTACTCCAGGCCGGTTCGTCGGCGAGCAGGATGAGAATGTCCTCGTGCCGGTGGCTCACGTGCGCCCGCACGAGGCGCAGGCGCATCACCTCCAGCAGCGCCAGGAACGTCAGGATGCAGGCGACCCTGTCGTCAAGGCCCGCGAACAGCCGGCGGAAATGGACCCGCCGCTCACGCTGCATCGTGTCCATCAGCCAGTGGATCCTGTCCACCAACGTCATGCGCTCGCGGCTGATGTGCACCGTCGCGTCGGTCTCGATCCGTCGCAGAATGTCGCTGAACGCCCGCAGGAGCGCGAACAGGTCGGCATCGATGCCCTGCTCTCCGGCATACTCGGAGATGGCGGATGCGGGCCGGAAATAAACGAGCTCCATGACCGCCTCTCTCTCCTGGAGGTGCTCCGCCGCCTGGCGCACCGCCTGGCCGCCGGCTCCCGCTGCCTCCTCACGGAGGTCATCGGACGCCAGCGCGTCGGCGAGGCTCTCCGGATCGGCGGGAAGCAGACGGCGTGACTTCACATGAATGAGCGTCGCCACGCCCACCATGTGGTCTCCTGCTGCCTCCGGGTCGAGGACTCCCGCGGAGGCCAGGTACTCATTGTACTGTCGCGCGATCTCGGCCACCGGAATTGTCGTGACGTCGATCTCTTCGGTGCGGACCAGGTGCAGGAGCAGGTCCAAAGAGCCTTCGAACGCGCCCAGACGAAGGTCGGCGCGTGAGGGAGCATCCGGCAGGGTGTGGGGCGACTCGCTCATCCGGGGAGTCTCGTATCCATCTTCATGGCGGCTCGCACGCTCTCCATCGTTCTGGCCGCTTCGGCCCGCGCCCGACGCGCCCCCTCCGCCAGGATTTCCCGGACCCGGTCACGCTCACGCGCCAGGCGTGAGCGCCGCTCCTGGATCGGCCGCAGGACCGGCTCCAGATGCTTAAGGAGATACGTCTTGCAGTCGATGCAGCCGATCCCGGCGCGCCGGCATTCCACATTGACCAGGTCGATGGTCGTCCGGTCCGAGAACGCCTTGTGCAGATCATAGACCGGACAGATGTCCGGGTTCCCGGGATCCTGGCGTGTCTTGCGCGCCGGGTCGGTGACCATCCTCAGAACCTTCTCCCGGGTCTCCTCGATCGGGTCACCCAGGTTGAGGGCGTTGCCGTACGACTTGCTCATCTTGCGCCCATCGGTGCCGGGTACCCGCGGCACGCGGGTGGTGAGCGCCTGCGGCTCCGGAAAGACCGGGCCGTAGAGGGAGTTGAATCGCCGCGCGATCTCGCGGCACAGCTCCAGGTGCGCAAGCTGGTCCTCGCCAACCGGTACCAGCTCCGCCCGGTAGATCAGGATGTCGGCCGCCTGCAGGACCGGGTACCCCAG
>DAISWT010000381.1:0-2923 GCA_036826235.1 Acidobacteriota bacterium
GCTTCCCGGCATCACGGGGATCGTGCTCATGCCGGAGAGACTGGCGGCCCCGAAGCGCGCGCTGCTGGCGGCCATCGCCATCCACCTGGCCTACATCCTGAACATCGGGACGGTCGGTGACTGCCAGTACGGGCCGAGGTACCTGATCCCGATCGCTCCCCTGGCCATGCTCGGTGTTCCCGGTCTTCTGGCGTGGGGCCGGGCCCGCGGCAGCGCCGCGGTCGCCGCCGCGGCGGGCACGCTGGCCGCCTGGTCCGCCGCGGTCAACCTGGTGGGCGCGCTGAAGGGCACGATGTACTGCGACATCGCGAAGTTCGCTTTTCTGGAAGACCTGCGGGGGCTTCCGGACCTGAGCCTGCGCGATTTCCCCCTGGCGTCCGTCTGTTTCGGTCTCGCCGCCGTCACGGGAGCGGCGATCGTCCTGGAATCGCGCTGGCGATCCCGTCGAGGCTGATGTAGTATTCGCGACCCACAAGGAGGATGTCGGACGATGATCCAGTCACGCGTTTCCACCCGCAGGGTTCGTCTCCACCGCACGCTGCCGCTGGCCCTCGTCGCCGCGGCCGGCCTGGTGCTGGTCGCGACGTCGGCCGTCGCGGCGCCGGAGAACTACGCCATCGACCCGGCCCACAGCGCCGTCGGCTTCACCATCCGGCACCTGTTCAGCCGGGTTCCCGGACGCTTCACCAAGTTCGAGGGGAAGATGGTGATCGATCGCGAGGACTTCACGAAGAGCTCGGTGCAGGTGTCGATCGACGCGGCCAGCGTCGACACCAACGAGCCGGCCCGCGACAAGCACCTGCGCTCGGATGCCTTCTTCGACGTCGCCAAGCACCCCAAGATCACCTTCGAGTCGACGGGCGTGAAACAGCTCGCGCCCAACAAGCTGCAGGTCGCCGGGAACCTGACGATCCGCGGCACCACCAAGCCGGTGACCCTCGACGTGGATGTCCTCGGCTTCGGTCCCGGCTACGGCGGCGGCTTCCGCGGCGGCTTCGAGGCGCACACGAAGGTCAACCGGCAGGACTTCGGGGTGGCGTGGAACGACGTGGTCGAAGGCGGCGGCGCCGTCCTGGGGGACGAGGTGGAC
Organism: Acidobacteriota bacterium; assembly: GCA_036826235.1. Lineage (GTDB taxonomy): Bacteria > Acidobacteriota > Polarisedimenticolia > Gp22-AA2 > Gp22-AA2 > Gp22-AA3. The sequence goes on from DAISWT010000381.1 coordinate 1,091, forward strand.
ATCAACATCAACGTCGAGGCGGTCAAGGAGCAGCCCAAGGCGGCCGCCACCCCCGCTCCCAAGAAGAGCCGCTAAACGTCCCGGTGCGCTATGCGGGCTCGACCGTCCCCGAGGTGCCCACCGTCTCGCCGGCCGGCGCCAAGTGCCGCTCGATGGCGGCGCGGGCCTTGGCGACATGCGCCTCCAGCGTGTCGCGGGCATACTCGGCGGGCGCGAAAATCACCATCACCAGGGCCCGCGTCGCGGGCGTCATCGCCGTCCGGAACGAATCGGAGGTCGGGTTCCCGAACGGGCCGTCCTCGTCGGCGAGGACCGGCCGGCCCTCCAGATGCACTGCGTCCTTGCGGATGCCCTGGTACGCCTCGCCGGGCAGCCCGCGCCGCAGGCTGACCGGACCGCGCACCTGCCCGGCGTCGTACAGGCCGATCGGCAGCAGGAACTGCAGCGAGCAGAAGTCGCACACGTCGACGGCGTTCAGGATGCGCGGCAGGCCTTTGCCCTGCAGCACGCGGCGCAGGAGGGCCTCGGACGACGGGCGGGTGCGCGTCGGGTCGAGGCCGAAGGCCCGGTAAAGATCGCGCGCCGGGGCCAGGCCGGCGATCGCGCCGGGGGCCCGCCCCGCGTGCGCTTGCGCCAGCGAAGTGCCGAGACGTTCCAGCTCCGCATCAAGCGCCGGGCCGGCCGCGCCGACGACGACCGGCCCGGCGTGGACCACGCCGACGCGCAGGAGCCGTCGCGCCTCGTCATCGATCCGAAGCCGATCCTCCGCCCGCCACATCGTCTAGCTCGCCGCTGCCGGTCCACCAGGAGGCAGCGCGGTCCCGGCCGCGCGCCATCCGGTTCCCTGGTGGCCGAAACCGAAGACGTCCGGATGCAGGATCTCCGCCAGGATCTCGAGCGATGTCACCAGGCCCGGACCGGGTCGGTTGAAGTAGAGCCGGCCGTCGACCAGGAACACCCGGCCCGATTGGACGGCGCGCAGCCCCCGCCATTCGGGGCGGGCGGCGAGAGCCCGCGCCTCGCAGTCGGTCCTCTCCAGGTGGAAGCCGCACGGCAGGACCACGATGACCTCCGGGTCCGCGGCGGCCAGGCGCTCCCAGGTCATCCAGGGCGAGTGCCGCCCCGCCGCGCCGAACAGGCTGACGCCACCGGCGAGCGCCACCAGCTCGGGCATCCAGTTGCCGGCCGCCATCAGCGGATCGATCCACTCGATGCAGGCGACCGTGGGGTTCCCCCGGATGGCCGCGGCGCGCGCCCCGATCATCTCGACGCGCCGCCGCAGCCGCTCGACCAGGTCGCGACCGCGCCCCGGGTCGCCGAGCGCGCTGGCCACCCGGACGATGTCGTCGAATACGTCGGCGAGCCGCGCCGGCTGCAACGACAGGAGCGCCGGACGCGAACCGACGAAGGAGCGCAGCGCCTCCTCGACGTCCCCCAGGCTGACGGCGCACACCTCGCACAGCGACTGGGTGATGATGAGGTCGGGCCGCAGGCCGCTCAGTTTCTCCGGGTCGACGTGATAGACCGACAACGCCTGCTCGAGGAGGGCGCGGATGCTCCGGTCGATGTCGCGACCGGGCGCCTCCGCGTCGACCCGGGGCGCGGTGCAGACGGGAAGCCGCAGGACCGAGGCCGGCGTGTCGCACTCGTGCGATCGCCCGACCAGGAGATCCTCGCCCCCGAGGGCGCAGACGATCTCCGTGGCGCTGGCGATGAGCGAGACGACGCGCGCCGGACGATCGGCTGTCACGGCGTTCAGTCCTCCTGCCGCGCCCCGTGCCCGGGCCGGATCCGGCGGCCGCCGACCGCGAACGGCGGGGGCAGGGGGCCGAC
>DAISWT010000382.1:0-2891 GCA_036826235.1 Acidobacteriota bacterium
GCTTCTGGGAAGAAGGCGTCGGCCAGGAAGGTCGCCCGCCGGAAGGTGACCCGCAAGGCCAGGCCGGCAAGGAAGGCCGCCGGGAAGGCAGCCCGTCGCCGGCCCGCTGCCCGGAAGGCGGCGCCCAGGACCGCCCCCGCCCCGGCTCCCGCAGGCCCGGCTCCGGCCGCCGCTCCCTCCACGACCCCGATTTCCGGGTACACGCCGACCTACGGCTCCGGATACGGCTCGTCCAAGGAGGAGGAATAGGCCTTCGAGCGCTGGGTACCCAGGCAGGCGCGGATCACGCCGCCCGGTGGCGTTCCAGCCCCGGGCGGTTTCTTTTTTGTAGGGGCGCATTCCCGTTTGACTGGTCCACCCGCGGGACTATATTGGGTCATGGACGATTGGCGCGTTTTCAACACAACGAGGTGTCATGGCAAACACCCCGATGACCCCGTCGGAAACGGCCTGGCGCGGCGGCGTTCAGGCGCTCGAGCGGCGCAATTACAAGGAATCGATCTCCCTCTTCAAGCAGGCGATCGACAAGGAACGCGAGGAGGGGGCCAAGAACCCCAAGATGAAATTCGTCTCCTACCTCGGACTGGCCCTGACTCTGTCGCAGGGGAAGTCGGAGGAGGGCCTGAAGCTCTGCGAACAGGCCGTCAAGAGGGAGTTCTTCGACCCCGACCTCTACTGCAACCTGGGCATCGTCTACCTCCGGCATCGCCTGAAGGCGTCGGCGTTCGAGGCGTTCCAGAAGGGGCTCAACCTGAAGCCCGGACACACGCGCATCCTGGACGAGCTGGAGAAGTACGACCGGCGCGGCGAACCTTTCTTCACGTTCCTGCCACGCGGCCACCTTCTGAACCGTATGGCGGGACGCCTGCGCTATCGGCTGCGCGTGCTGTTCGACGGCGCCGCCACCCAGCAGACCTAGAGCTCCGCGTCGCACCCTGCGTTCTTGCGGCCCTCCTGGTGCCGGTGGCCGTCGGCACGGCTATCGGCTCGCCCCCGGACGAGTCCGCCTCGGCATCCTCACGGGATGAAGAGCGTCTGGGGGCGGATGCCTTCGCGGCGCGCGGCAGCGAGTACTCGAGCCGGCCGCGCCCGGAGGATCAGGCCGAGGCCGAGCGTCTGTTCCGCAAGGCGCTGGCGCTGGACCCTGACCAGGTTGACGCCCACACCGGGCTGGCGCGTGTCTCCATATATCTGTATGGACTGGGGCTCGACGAATCGCTGCAACGGCTGCGGACCGCCCTGGACGAGTCCGACCTGGCCGTGAAGCTGGATCCGAACGACGCGCGGGCCGCGGCGGCGCATGCGGTGGCACTGGCCGTCGCCGACCGCCTGACGCCCGCCCTCGAGGAGGCTCGCCGGGCCACGGCCCTCGATGCCCAATCCGCCGAAGCGAACGTCGCCCTCGGAATTGTCCTCCGCCTGCGCAAGGACACCGAAGGGGCCCTGGCCGCCTGCCGGCGCGCGGCGGAAATCGCGCCGAACGACCCGCGCGTCTTGACGGCCCTCGGCGAGGCCCTGAGGGAAGCCGGGCAGCACGGGCAGGCGATGGAGATGTTCGGGCAGGCAATCGACCTCGACCACGAAGCGATCGCCCCGCAGCTCGGCGCCGCAGGCACGCTCTCGAAGATGGGCAACCTGCCGAAAGCGCGGGCTTTCTACAACGTCCTGCTGCAGAAGTGGGACTATGCGGAGAACAGGACCAGGCTGGGGGCTGCTGCCCTGCTGATATCGCTGCAGGATTACGACGGGGCGCTGGCCCTCTACGACGGCCTGACGATCCCGGAGGGCAGCCCAATGCCGGCGATCCTGGCCCTCTACGGGAAAGGGTATTGCCTGACGCGGCTCGGGCGGCAGGCGGAAGCCGAGTACTTCCTGAGCATGCTCATCGATCGCGTCCCCGTGGACTACGACGGCCCGCCCCGCGGCAGGGATATCCTGTTCGACGCCTACGACGACCTCGTCGCCTACTTCCGCGAGCGCGGCCACGACCGCAAGGCGACGGCGCTCCTGCGCTCCGCCTGCGACCGTCCGCTGGCGCCGACCCGGTTCGGCCGGGCCCTGGCACAGGAACTCGAGGCGAAGAAGCAAGTCGCGGCCGCCGCCGCTGTCCTGGAAACAGCCATTCTCGGAAGCGACCCCCTGGAGGACCCGCTGGAGCTGGCCGAGTCGGTCCTGAAGATGGTCCGCCTGCGGACGGCCGGAGGCACCCGGCGCCTGCCCGACGACTCCCCTGCCGCGCGCGCTCTGGCCCGGGCCGTCGATCGCCTGGAGGCGAGCGAGATCGGCGCCGTGCACTATCGCCTGGCCAGGGCGCAGTCGCTGGCCCAGCAGCGCGGGGCCGCCTTCAGGAGCCTCGGGCGGGCGCGCCAGGGCGGCTATCTCCCCGCCGACCAGATGACGGACGAGCCGGACTTCGCCAGGATCCGCCAGGACCCTGACTTCCAGGTCTTCCTCAAGCAGCAGCCGTAACGTTTCTGCGATTCATTCGTGACAATCGCGGGCGCGACGACGACGTCTTTTGTCTGACTCAACCGTGATCTGTCCAGACCCGCGGCAGATGCGGGTTTCCTGGTGCATCGGAACTTGGCCCCCAGCGGGACCTTAGCGCCCTTCACGACACCGGGCGTCCAGAAACGCGACATGGTATCGGGCTTGCTTTTCTGGAGGGTCGCGACGTGGCCCGGGAAATGTGGGCGCGTCTCAGGAGGAAGAGACATGAAACGCGCTCTGCTGTGTTCGGCGGTCGTCCTCGTGATGCTCGCCATCGCGCACCCCGTATGGGCCCAGGCGGTGACGAGGGAATCCTCGTGCACGGAAGTGAACGGCTCGAACAAGCTGACCTATGACTGCGGCTTCAACGTGAAGAACTACGTCATGGGCACGCCGATCAC
>DAISWT010000383.1:0-2885 GCA_036826235.1 Acidobacteriota bacterium
GCGATCGCCTGCAGGCCGTGATCGCGGAACGGATGCCTCCGGGGCCGCCGCACTTTCCTGAGGACATGCTGACCGACCTGCCTCAGCGTCAGGCGATCTCCGAGCTGATCCGGGAGCAGGTCTTCCAGCAGACGCGCCAGGAGGTGCCGCATGCCACCGCCGTGATGATCGAGATGGTCGAGAAGGGCGAGAGCCATCTCACCCGAATCCACGCGACCATCGTGACCGACCGGGACTCGCAAAAGGCGATCCTCATCGGGCAGGGCGGCCGGATGATGAAGGCCATCGGCACGGCGGCGCGTCGATCGCTCGAGGCCTACCTGGGATCCCGCGTGCATCTCGCCCTGTGGGTCAAGGTGAAGCAGGGCTGGCGTGATGACACGTCGATCCTGCGTCTGATCGGAATGTCCTTGTAAGGCGGCGGAGCGGTCCCTTGCGATAGAATGGCCGCCGCACGCGAGGCGGAGCCGATGAAGGACAGCACGATCGTGGTCGAGTCGGTCCGGAAGCTCCTCCGCCGGGGCGCCACCGTCCATCTCCTGAACATGCTGGTGAAGGTCCGCCCCGCCGACCTGGCAGAGGCCTTCAAGTCGCTCGACGAGGAGGAGAAGTCGGCTGCCTTCCGGCTCCTGGCCGAGCGCGCCAGTCCCCAGGCGGCGGCGCTTCTCGGGCTGATGCACGCGGCCCATCGCACGGACGTCCTGCGGGGCCTGTCCCCGGAGGAGCTCGCGCCTGTCCTGCAGCGCCTACCGTCCGACGATGTCGCCGAGATCCTGTCGATCTGCCCGCAGGACGATCGGGACCGCGTCCTGTCCCTCATGCAGAAGGAAGCCTCCGAGGAAATTCTAGAGCTCCTCGAATACGAGGAGGACACCGCCGGCCGGATCATGACCACGCGTTTTCTGGCGCTGCCGGAAAACACGTCGGTGCAGGAGGCGATCGCGGCGGTGCAGAAGGCGCAGGAAGCCGAGATGGTCTTTTATCTTTACGTGATCGATGCGCAGGGCAGCCTGAAGGGCGTGCTGTCCCTGCGCAAGCTGCTGTCCGTTCCCCCGGCCACCCTGCTGCGCGAGATCATGTCCGCGGACGTCATCTCCGTGCGCGCTGAAACCGACCAGGAAGACGTGGCCAGGATCGTGTCGCAGTACGACCTCCTGGCGGTGCCGGTGGTGGACGCCGACAACGTCCTGGTCGGAATCGTCACGATCGACGATGTCGTCGATGTCATGCGGGAGGAGGCGACCGAGGACATCTACAAGCTTGCGGGGACCTCGGACGAGGAGCGGCTGACGAGGTCCACTTGGAAGGCCGCCGGCCTGCGGCTGCCGTGGCTGTTCGCGGCTTTCGGCGGAGGGTTGCTGGGCGCCCTGGTGATCAAGGCGTACATGCCGCTGCTCAGCCGCGCCACGACGCTCGCCTGCTTCATCCCGGTCGTGCTCGGCATGGGGGGCAATATCGGGACGCAGGCCGCGACGATCATGGCGCGCGGTCTGTCGACGGGGCGGATCACGTTGCGCCTGGTCGGCGGGGTGATCTTCAAGGAGATCCGCATCGCCCTCCTGCTGGGGATGATCTACGGAGCGCTGCTGGGGGTCGCGGCGGTGCTCCTGGTCCGGCTGAGCCCGGCGGAGGGGCTGGCCGTGGGGCTCTCCCTCTGGCTGTCGATGGGGATGGCGGCGGTCCTGGGGGCGGTCCTCCCCATGATCCTCAAGACGATCCACGTCGACCCCGCCGTGGCGACCAGCCCGTTCGTGACCACCGCTGTCGACCTGCTCGGCCTCCTGGCCTTCTTCGGGGTGGCGGGGCCGCACCTCGTTGCTCAGTAGAGACCGTATACAATCGGGGCGGGAGCGAGGCGTGCCGATCAGAGAGACGGAAGCGATGGTCCTGCGGTCGCATCCCCTCGGCGAGTCGGACCGCATCGTGACCTTCTTGACGCGCAGCGTGGGCAAGCTCCGCGGAGTGGCGAAAGGGGCGCGCCGGAGCCGGCGACGCTTCGGCAGCAACCTCGAGCCGCTGAGCCGCGTTCGCCTGGAGTATTTCGAGCGCGAGGGATCCGACCTGGCGCGTATCGAGACGGCCGACCTGCTGGAGTCGTTCTACCGGTTGCAGGAGGATCCGGAGCGAGCCGCCGTCCTGGCGTGCCTGGCGGAGGTGGCCGACGCGTTTGCGCGGGAACAGCAGGAAGACGAGGCTTACTTCCGCCTGCTGCGCGCTGTCCTCGCGGCGATTAGGGACGGCCTCGATCTCGAACGGGCCGCGCGTTATTTTGAGGTCTGGACGCTCCGACTGCATGGAGTGCTCCCGCCCCTGAGCTCGTGCGCGCGCTGCCAGGGCGGTCTGTCGGGGCGCGGCGGCATCTATGATCGCCGGGAGGGGGACGTGCTGTGCCGGCGCTGCGCTCCGCAGCGTCCGCCGGGAAGCGTGCCGCTCACGGCCGCCGCCCTGGCCGAGGCGGCCCTGATCCTCAAGGTGTCTCCGGGGGATCTGGTGGGTCGGCCGGCCGAGGGCCGGCAGGGCGCCCTGGGTCCACTGGCGGCCCTGGCGGAGGCGCTCTTCTTCGATCTGACGGAGAGACGTTTCAAGAGCTACGACGTGCTGAGGTCCCTGCGGGGCGGGCATTGAACGCGCGACGGAGGAGGACGTGCCGCTCAATTTCCAGCAGTTGATCCTCGCGTTGCAGCAGTTCTGGGCGGGGGAGGGCGCTGTCCTGCAGCAGCCGTACGACGTCGAGGTGGGGGCCGGCACAATGCATCCCGACACCTTCTTCCGCGTCCTGGGACCGGAGCCATGGCGCGTCGCGTACTGCGCCCCGTCGCGTCGCCCGGTGGATGGACGCTACGGGCAGAACCCCTTTCGAGTCTACCGTCATTATCAGTTCCAGG
>DAISWT010000384.1:0-2881 GCA_036826235.1 Acidobacteriota bacterium
CTTCCGTTTCCCACGCGCCATGCCGTCACTCCCTTCGTCAGTGCAGCTGCCGCCACGCGTCGATCGCCGGGAGGTCGATCGGGGTGTTGAGGTTCAGCAGGATGCCGGAGTCGTCCCACGGCAGGTGCAGGACGCGCGCCGGATTGCGCCGCACGACCGCCTTCAGGCCGTGCGTCTCCTCGCAGACGCCCATGAGCTCGGCGAACAGCGAGGCGCAGAACAGCGGTGGATGCCCCGGGCGGCCATGGAACGCTGGCACGACAATCGGGCGCCGGCCGGCCGCCTCGCAGCGCTCCCACTCGCTCTCCGCGGCCGCCAGCAGCGCGTTGATCAGCCGGAAGTCGAGGGGCTGGTCCACGGATGCCACCAGGATAGCCGTCGGCGGCGCGGCGATCGCCGCCAGCCCCGCCTGAATCGAAGTGCTTTTCCCCTCGCCGTGCCGGGGATTATAGACCGGGCGGGCCTTCCAGCCCGGCCGCATCGGTGCGCGCACCAGCCGTTCGAGCCGCGCGGCGTCCTTCCCGAGCACGACGACGCACTCGCGCGCGCGGCTTTTCTGGATCTGCTGGATCTGGTGGGACAGGAGGGGCTGTCCACGCCATTCGAGGAGCGCCTTGGGGGTCCCCATGCGCTCCGACTCGCCCGCGGCGAGGAGCAGTGCGACCACATCCATCGGGTCGTTCCTCCGGAACGGCGGATGCTACCTGGCAGGGGCCGCGGCGACTGCTTCGTTCTCCTTCGGGCTCGGGTTCACGTCCAGCTCGGGGCTGTAAGGCACCACCGTGACTTGAGGGGCGACGTCCCAGGCCTCCTCGAAGTTGTACATCGCGATGGCGTCCCAGGGGCAGACCTCGGCGCACAGGGCGCAGCCGATGCACTTGTCGAACTCGATGATCGCCAGGTTGTTCGGCGCGTCGGGCGAAGCGATGTAGCGGATGGCGTCGACCACCGCGTCCTTCACCGTCACCGTCTCGCAGAACGTGACGCAGGCCGGCGAATTGGCGCAGCCGGAGCAGTTGTTCTGATCGACGACCGCCAGACGCTTCGGGGGCTTCTTCAGGAACTTGTTCTTGTAGTCGCCGGGCGCCGGCATCCTGTTCCTCCTCGGGGACAGTCGATCCTCTCACAACGTCCTGAGGGCTTCAAGCCCCGGGTGCGCCGCGCGGACCGGTCAGACCACCCGGTCTCAGGCCCGCTTGTCGATCGGCACGTACGGCCGCTCCGGCGGGCCGATGTACTCCTCGAGCGGCCGGATGAGGCGGTTGTCGGTGTGCTGCTCGATGACGTGGGCGATCCAGCCGGGGGCCCGGCTGCAGGCGAAGATCGGCGTGAACAGGTCCATCTCGAACCCGAGCAGGTAGTACACCGAGGCGGCGTAGAAATCGACGTTCGGGTTGAGGTTCTTCAGCTCCTTGCAGGTCTTCTCGATCACGACCGAGATCTGGAACCATTTCTCCTGTCCTATCTGCTTCCCGAGCCGCTCGGCCAGGGAGCGCAGGATCGGGGCGCGCGGGTCCATAGTCCGGTACACGCGGTGCCCGAACCCGGGAATCTTCTTCTTCTGCAGGAGCTCCATGCGCACGAACTCCGCCGCTCTGTCGACCTCCCCGATGGTCCGCAGCATCACCATGACGTCGTGGTTGGCGCCGCCGTGGAGCGGCCCTTTCAACGTGCCGATCGCCGAGGTGACCGCCGCGTGGAGGTCGGCCAGCGTGCCGGCGGTGACACGCGCCGCGAAGGTCGAGGCGTTGAGACCGTGGTCCATCTGCAGGATCATCGCCACGTCCAGCGCGCGCGCACTCAGGGTCTCCGGTTTCCTGCCGTGCAGCATGTACAGGTAGTTCGCGCAGTGATCCAGACCCGGGTCCGGCGGTATCGGGTCCTTGCCCTTGCGCAGCCTCTCGTGGGCGGTGACGATGGTCGGCAGCTGCGCCGTCAGGCGGATCCCCTTGCGCAGGTTCGACTCGCGGGTCGACTCGTGCACGTCCGGGTCGTGGATGGCCAGGGCGGACACGACGGTGCGCATCATGTCCATCGGCGACGCGTCCCGCGCGAACCGTCGCAGGATCTCGACGGCATCGGCGTGCAGACCGCGCTGGGAGGACAGTTCCCTGCGCGTCTGATCGAGCTGCGCCCGCGTGGGGAGCTCTCCGTACCACAGGAGGTGCACGACCTCCTCGAACGAGGAGTGCTCGGCCAGCTCGTGGATCGAGTAGCCGCGGTAGCTGAGCCGGCCCTTCTCGCCGTCGATCAGGCTCAGCCCCGTGCGCGCCGCCACGACCCCTTCCAGTCCCTCTTTCGCGAACATCCCGTCTCCTCCCGAGCGCTCGCCTGCTGCGTGCCCCTCATTATAAGGTCCGCGCCCCGTCTCCGGCCGCGAATCTTCGCCGTGGGACCGGGGATTGCCGGAGCCGGCGCGACTGGGGGAAGATATGGAATCGTCAGGGAGGAACGATGCCGGAAGCCGCCGCGTTCGAAAAGGAGGGCCTCGGCCCCGCCGACCTGCGCGAGGCGCGCCCGCGGGTGGCGCGCAACGCGCGCACGACGCCCCTGCTGGCGTCGGAGTCGCTCTCCGAGCGCTGCGGCCACAGGGTGGCCTTCAAGTGCGAGAACCTCCAGGCTGGCGGCGCCTTTAAGATGCGCGGCGCGACCAACTTCATCTCCCGACTCGAGCCGGCCGCGAGGGAGCATGGGGTGATCACCTATTCCTCCGGCAACCACGGGATCGCCGTCGCGCACGCCGCCCGGCGGGCGGGCGTGAAATCGGTGGTCGTCATGCCCCGGACCGCGCCCGCGGTGAAGGTCGACCGGGTGCGCGCTCTGGGAGCCGAGGTGCACCTCGCCGGCACCACCTCGCTCGATCGGAAGGTGCGCGCCGAGG
>DAISWT010000385.1:0-2867 GCA_036826235.1 Acidobacteriota bacterium
ACTCGATCCGGGCGAGGCCCCGCAGCCGGATGTTGAATCTCCCGTCGGGCAGCCGCACGTCGTCCTCGATGAGGCCGGCGCAGCCCAGCGGCGCGATCGCCGGGTTGCCGTCGTAGTCCCTCTCCCAGCCCGGATTCAGCAGGGCCAAGGCGATCAGGCGCTCGCCGCGCAGAGCGTCCTGCGTCATCTTCCTGTAGCGCGGCTCGAAGATGTGCAGGGGGAGCGAGGCATGGGGGAAGAAGACGAGGTCGGGCAGGGGGAAGACCGGTATCGTCCCGCCCGAAATCAGTCTCTGGAGGGCCCTCTTGCGGGCTTCCACCGGTCACCTCGGCGCCTCCGACCGCAGCGTGGCCGCCCGGAGGAGCTTCAGTCTACCTCGCCCGGCATCGATCGCGGCTGATTGTTTCGGCCTCGCCCGATATGATACTTTGCGTTCCCGCTGGAGAGCGCGCCTCATGGGCCAGTACATGCGTCATGTTTTCGTATGCACCCACGGGGAGTTCTGTCCCTTCGACGGGTCAGCGGAGGTGCATCGTCTGTTGAAGGAAGGTGTGGCGGCCCACGGACTCAAGAAGTCGGTGCGTGTCAACAAGGCGGGTTGTTTCAACCAGTGCGGCAACGGGCCGATGGTGGTGATCTACCCGGACAATGTCTGGTACGGCAAGGTCACGCCGGAGAGGGCCCGGAGAATCCTCGATGAGCATATCGTCGGCGGCCGGGTGGTGCAGGACCTGGTGTACGATGCGCCCCCCGGGCCGAACAAGAACGCCGACCGGATGGCCGATATCAACGCCGCCCGGGCAGCCGCCGGGACGCGCCCGCCCGGGAGCAACTGAGGACCGTCCATGCGCAGACGTCAATCGCCCTGGACCTCCGTCACGGCGCTGAGCGGCGCGGTCGCCGGCGCAGCGCTCGCGCTCTCGGTCCGGATACTCCCCGGCGGAGCAAGCCCGCCGATGAAGTACGCGGTCGCGCCCGCGGTCGCGGGACTCTGTTACGCGATCGGGGTGCTCCTCGCCTACCGACGCAGCGAGCCGGAGGACGCGCGGCGCTTCATCGACCTGCAGGAAGAGCTCCGGTTCAGCCAGGACCACATCATGGCGAACGAGACGTTTCGTTCGCTGGGAGCCTACCTCGAGATCGCGGCGCACCAGATGAAGGAGCCGCTGCAGACCGTCGCGTCCGGGGTCGCCGCCCTCGCCGCCGACGCCGAGCTTCCTGAGGCGACGCGGCGGCAGGTCGCGGCGCTCAGGACGGGTTTGGACCAGTTGAACGAGACTCTCCGCCATCTTGCAGGCTACGGCCTGAACAAGCCGGGACGCGCGCCGTTCAGTGTCAACGTCCTGCTCCACGAGGCGATCCTCCTGTGCCGGAGGCGCGCCGCGGAGAAGACGATCACGTTCGAAGAGCGCTACGGAGTCGTGCCTCCGGTGATGGGCTCGGCGATGCGCGTCCACCAGGCGATCTTCAACATCATCGTCAACGCCGTGGAGGCGATGCCGTTCGGCGGCGGAACCATCGTCGTGGAGACGGCGCATGAGAACGACCGCGTGATCGCGCGGGTGCGTGATTCGGGGATCGGGATCAGACCGGAGCACATGTCGCGCATCTTCGAGCCTTTCTTCACCACCAAGCCCGAGAAAAAGGGCGTGGGGCTGGGGCTGTGGGCTGCCCGGCAAATGCTCGACATCGTCGGCGCCGACGTCACGGTCAACAGCGCGCCCCTCCAGGGGACCGAGGTGACGCTCAACTTCCCCCAGGCGGCACCCCTGCGCCCCGGGCGCGAGGGCGAGCTCCACCCTCCAGAGCTTCCCACCAACACCGCGGACGACCGCGGGCGCCGGATCGCCTGAACCCCGGGCACGCGTCCCGCGCGCGCGACGCCTCGGGCCCTCGTCGTGCCTGGCGACGCTGGTTTGACACCTCCGAAGCGCATTGACTATAGTCACGGCCCTGCGACCGGAGATCATCGACGAGGTGACCGCTGCCCCGCAAAGGCCCTCCCAACAGGGGCCCCTCGAGTATTGAGGTTCTGCTGAGGGAAGACCGCGTGTTCCGCCCGGGCGGCGCCTTCCGCCGGCAGGCGAATGTTCGGGACCCCTCCGTCTATGTCAAGGCCGACAGGGATCCCGAAGCCTTCTGGGCCTCCTGCGCCCGCGAGCTCGCCTGGTTCCGGCACTGGAGAAAGGCGCTGATCTGGAGCCCTCCGCGCGCCCGCTGGTTCGTGGGCGGGAAGTTGAACGCCAGCTACAACTGCCTGGATCGCCACCTGGGCGGCGCCGTCCGGAACAAGGCCGCGATCCTCTGGGAGGGCGAGCCCGGAGACGAGCGCACGCTGACTTATGCCCAGCTGCATCGCGAGACCTGTCGGTTTGCAAACGTCCTCAAGGACCTGGGGGTCCGAAAGGGGGACCGGGTCACCCTTTACATGCCGCTCGTCCCCGAGCTGGCGATCGCCATGCTGGCGTGCGCGCGCATCGGGGCGGTCCACAGCGTCGTATTCGGCGGCTTCTCCGCCGAGTCCCTGAGGGAACGCATGAACGACGCCAAGGCCGCGGTCCTGGTGACGGCCGACGGGGGCTTCCGCCGCGGGACCGAGGTGCCGCTGAAAAAATTCGCGGACGAAGCCTTGCGCGGCGCACCCAGCGTCCGGCACGTCGTGGTGGTGCGGCGCGGGGGCTTCCCGGTCCAGATGGCGGAAGGACGGGATCACTGGTGGCACGAGCTGATGCGGGACCGCCCGGTGGACTGTCCGCCCGAGCCGATGGACTCCGAGGACATGCTCTACATCCTCTACACCTCGGGCACCACGGGAAAGCCGAAGGGGATCGTGCACGCGACGGGCGGCTACATGGTCGGTGTGCACA
>DAISWT010000386.1:0-2865 GCA_036826235.1 Acidobacteriota bacterium
AGCTCCAACAATTGTCACATTCAATCTCTCGGACTTTCCTTCCGCCATTCTTGTCACACATGGAGTGGAAGCGATACATTCCGATGAGTTTGCCGCTCGATTGTATGATGCGCGCCCCGATCAATTTGTCGCCCTCGTAAAGCTCCATCGCCTTGCTGTGAAGAATCCGCCAAAACAGCCTGACGAATACCTGGAAACCCTCCGCGCCTGCGGTTTACCATCGAGCCGCTGACGGAGGATCTCTGCCGCCGGATCGATCTCTCCGATCTGCCCGCCGAGCGGATCTGGGGCGAGATTGAGAAGCTGCTGCTCCGGGCCGGGCAACCCTCGATCGGTCTCGACTGGGCCGACCGGCTCGGCGTGATCCGGAGGCTGTTCCCCGAGCTCGAGGCGCTCAAGGGCTGCCCGCAGGAACCGGAGTGGCACCCGGAAGGGGACGTCTGGACCCACACTCTGATGGCGATCGACGTGGCCAGGAAGGAAGTCGAGGGTCTGCCGAAGGAGAAGACGCTGGCGGTCCTGCTGGCGGTCCTGTGCCACGACCTCGGAAAACCCGCGACCACGGCGGTCGTGGACGGGCGGATCCGATCGTACGAGCACGAGGAGGCCGGCATCGCCCCCACGCGCTCCTTCCTCGACCGGCTGAACGTGCACACGCTGCACGGCTACGACCTGCGCGAGCAGGTGATCCAGCTCGTGGCGCATCACCTGACGCCGAGCCACTACTTCAAGAACCGCGACCGGGTCGGCGACGGCGCCTTCCGCCGCCTGGCGCGCAAGCTCGAGCCCGACCTCCTGTACCGGGTGTCGCGCGCCGACTGCCTCGGCCGCACCGGCGACTTCTCCACCGAGGCGCAGGAATGGTTTATCGGAAAGGCGCGAGCGCTGAGCGTCGAGAACAGCCCACCGGCGCCGTTGCTGATGGGGCGGCACCTGCTGGAGATGGGTCTGCGGCCGGGGCCGGCCATCGGCCGCATCACCCGGGCCGTTTATGAGATGCAGCTCGACGGGCGGGTGACCGGCCTGGACGAGGCGAGACGCGAAGCGCTCCGGCTCATCGAGGCGGAGAGGGCGGCCGGGATGCTCTTCTAGGGACCGGCCCGGGCGCCGGGGAGGTGCCGCGTCCGCGGCGCCGCGAGGTCCGCAGCTCCTCCAGCGTCGCGTCGATGCGGGCAAGGCCGCGCAGCATGTAGTCCGCGTCGGAACCGAAGCCGATTCTCAGATGGCGGGCCATCCCGAAGTGGTCGCCGGCGCACACCAGCACGGATCGGTCGGCGCGCAGCCGCTCGACCAGAGGGATCGAACCGACCCGCAGCGCGTAGCGCACGAAGGCGATGGCGCCGGCCTCGGGCGGGATGTAACCGAAGATGTCGTCGTGGGTGTGGATCCAGCGCTCCAGCACCGGGAGGTTGTTCTGGATGATGGCGCGCGTGCGCGCGAAGATCGCCTCGCGTCGCTTCGGGTCCATGGCGATGCGCCCCAGGCAGTCGGACAGCATGCCGGGGGCGATCGTGGTGTAGTCGCGGTATGACCAGAGCCGCCGCACGGCGGCGGGCGGCCCGATCACCCAGCCGATCCGCAGGCCCGGCAGGCCGAACGCCTTCGACAGCCCCGAGGTGACCAGCACCCGCCCGTAGCGCCCCCAGAACGTCGGCGTGGTCCGGCCCGAGAGCTCCGCCCCCCTGTAGATCTCGTCCGCGACGATCCAGGCTCCGGCGCGGCGGGCGGCGCGCACCACCTCGTCCATCTCGGCCCTGGTCAGGACGGCCCCGGTCGGATTGTTCGGGTTGGTGACGAGGATGACGCGCGTCTTCCTGGTCACGGCCCGGCGCAGCGCCTCGATGTCGAGGGCCCAGCGCATCCGGCCTCCCTCCCGGCGCGGCGCCAGACGAAAGGCGTCGGCCCGGCCGGCGAAGGCGCGCGACAGCCCCCAGGTCTGGAGATAGTTCGGGATCATGAACGCCACCCGGTCGCCGCGCTCGAGGAGCGACCAGAAGGCGGCGTAGTTCGCCTCGCTGCCGCCGTTGGTCACCAGGACGGCGTCGCGTCTCGCGCCGTCGTAAAAGGCGGCGATGCGGTCGCGCAGCTCCTCGGTGCCGTTCGACTGGCTGTATCCCAGCTCGGTGTCCAGGAACCGTCCGGGCCCGCCGGCCATCTCCAGGATCTCGCTGGCCCGCATCGGACGCACGCCGCTCTCGGACAGGTTGTAGTCGACGTAGTTCTCGTAGGTGGACTGCATCCTCTCCATCCGGAACGGCTCGATGCGCATCAGTCCCCCTCCCGGTTCGGCGCAGGATAACAGCGAGCCGTGATCACTGTAAAGCGCGCGTCCGGCCGGGCTTTTCGAGTTGACGCCCGACCGGGCCGGTGAACCGCGCGGCGGCACAGGGCCGCAAGCCGGTGGCGCGTCCACCGCCGGCGATGGTACTCTGGTGCCGGTGATGGGCCGCACTCTGCTGATCCTGCGCGAACCGGAGATCCGTGAGCTGCTCGATCCCGCCTCCTGCCTGCAGGCGGTCGAGCAGGCGTTCACCGCCTACTCCACGGGGGGCGCCGAGCTCCCGCCGGTCATCGGCTTGGACGTCCCGGAGAGCCGGGGGGAGATCCACGTCAAGGCGGGACACCTGCGCGGCGGCTCGCACTACGCCGTCAAGATCGCCTCGGGCTTCTACGACAACCCGGCGAAGGGACTGCCCCAGAACGACGGGATGGTGCTGGTGTTCGACGCGCTGACCGGCGTCCCCGCCGCCCTCCTGCTGGACAACGGCTTCATCACCGAGCAGCGGACGGGTGCGGCGGGCGCCGTCGCGGCCAGACACCTGGCGCGACGCGACGCGTCCGTCGTGGGTGTTATCGGGTGCGGGG
>DAISWT010000387.1:0-2860 GCA_036826235.1 Acidobacteriota bacterium
CCCAGCCCGGCCCCCCCGGGGCGGACCGAGACGTACGGCTCGAACAGCCGGCGCCGCACGTCCTCGGGCAGGCCGGGGCCCGTGTCCCGGATCCGGATTTCGGCGCCCTCGGGGCGGGCCCGCGTGCTCACGGTCAGCGTGCCGCCCTCCTCCGCCATCGCCTGGACGGCGTTTCCGACGAGATTGTTGATCACCTCGCTCATCCGATCGGGGTCGATCGCCACGGGCGCCAGGCCGGGTTCCAGGTCGGCGACGACGCGGGCCCGAGCGCTGTTCTCCGCGAACAGGGTCAGGCTGTTCCGGATGACGGCGTTCAGGTCGGCGGGCCGGGGGCGCGGCACGGGCAGGCGACCGAAGCGGGAGAAATCCTCGAGGATGCCGCGCATCCTTCCGATCTCGTCCTTGATCGTGCGCACGGCCTCGTCGAAGGCGGCGTCGAACTCCGCGGGTCTTATCTGCCGGGTCCGCGCCAGACCCTCGAGTGTCAGTGCGATCGGAGACAGCGGGTTCTTGATCTCGTGCGCCACCCGGCGGGCGACCTCTTCGGCGGCCGCCAGCCTCTCGGTCTGGAGGAGACGCTGGCGGCTCTCAGCCAGGCTCCGGGCCATCCGGTTGAAGGCTGAGGTGAGCGCGACGACCTCGCCCGGCCCTTCCCGATCGGCGACAGGCTCGTAACGCTCCTGGGCGATACGACGGGACATGTCCTCGAGCCGGCGCAGCGGGCCAGTGACGCCGCGCGCCAGCGCCGCCCCCAGGAGCAGAGAACCGAGGATGCCGGTTGCGACCACCACCAGGGCGACCGTCCCGAGCGCCGACGAAAGCTGCGCGATCCTCTCGAGGGAGACCGCGGCGACGAGCGATCCGACGGTGCTCCCCTGCCGGTCGTGCAGCCGGATCATCCGGAACGCGTGCGGCGCGCCGCGCACATCGAGCTGCCCGCCGCCGGCGGCCGAATCGTTCCATCCAGGGGGAACCGGCAGGGGATTGCCGGGATCGCTGGCCGCCAGGATCGCGCCGCCGCGGTCCAGGAGGATCGCCTTCACGGTGCCGCCCGGTGACAGCCGCCTCAGAAGATCCGCGTCGATGAAGCGCCCCCCGACCAGGTGCAGGGTGGCTCCCCCGAAATCGACGGCGCGCCGCGATTGCAGGGTCAGAACGCGGCCGATCCCGGGCGTGATCTCCTCCTCGATGATGGCCGTTGACGACTCGGGAAGCAGGAGCCTGTCGTCCTCAGTCCGCCCGGCGCTTTGCGGCGCGTGCCCCGACGACAGGACCGTCCCGGCGGCATCGAGGATCGACAGGCAGTCGAGTCCGCCATCCATCATCAGGCGCCGGACGGTCTCCGCGGGGAGCACGGCGACGGGGGTGCCCGTCCGGCGAGGCGAGGCCGGGATCTGGTACCGGGGATCGTCCTGGAGAAGACGGGCGACGGCGGACAACGCCTCGCCGGCGTCCTTCCCCTCGCGCTCGATGGCAGCGTCGAATTCGGCGAGGACGTCATCAATCCGCCCCACGTCCTCGGACCGGACCAGCCCGAGGACGCGCTCCCGGATGATCCAGACGACCGCGGCGGGCGGCACCACGCTGAGAAGCAGGAGCAGGGCGGTGATCCGGGCGCGCAGTCCCAGCCTCATGACGGCCGACGATATCACGCCGCGAGAGGGTCTGCACTCCCGGTGGCGCGGGCCGTACCGGCCAGCTGGCTCAGTGGATTTCTGTCTTCAGCGATTTCCCTGCCGTGAATCGCACCACACGGCGGGCCGGTATCTGGATCGGGGACCCCGTCTGCGGGTTCCTTCCCGTGCGGGCCCTGCGCCTCGTGACGGTGAACGTCCCGAAGCCGACCAGGCTGGCGCGCTCCCCCTTCTTGAGCGTCTTGGTGATGTGCTCGAGAAGCGAATCGATGACGCGTGCCGCCTGCACCTTCGTCATCCTGGTGTCTCGCGCCACCCGGGCGGTGAGTTCTGCCTTGTTCATTACGACACCTCCTGGAACTAGCGATGCAGAAGCCTGTTGTATTCGGAACGTCAATTTGGGCGCTTATAACAAATGCACTCCGGGCTGTCAATTGAGATTCGCACCCCAATTCTTGGAGGAATTCCACCTCATTTCCGCGCGCGCAAACAATCGGCGCGGGACGCGGGAAAAGCGTGTTCGAGCCGTCCAGCGGCGCGGGCCCCGGTGAATCCGCCACGGGCGCCCGATCGATACCGGCGACCCTTCGTGGGCGTTCCGGCTCCCGATCGACGGAGCTCGCACGGTCTTCGCGGCTATAATGGACCCGCGGTCGGAGCCCGCGTGTCCGGCCATGTCCCGGAGACGAACGTGTCGACGCTGATTCAGATCGAGCTGCCGCGGCGCCGCCGCGGGAGCGAAGGTCCCGCGCCCCGCAGCCTGCTCAAGCCGCTGGCCCGCCGCGTCGGCAGGGCGATCCAGGACTTCCGGCTGATCCAGGACGGCGACCGGATCCTGTGCGCGATGTCGGGCGGCAAGGACTCGTACGCGATGCTCCACCTGCTCGACCACCTGCGCCGCCGCGCCCCGGTCAGGTTCGAGCTTCTGGCTGTCACGGTGGACCAGGGATACCGCGGCTTCCGCACGGACATCCTGGAGAGGTATTTCCGGGAGAAAGGGTACGCCTACCACATCGAGCGCACCAATATCGCCGAGGTGATCGACGACACCATGCCGCTGGGCGATACGCACTGCTCGATGTGCGCGCGGCTGCGGCGCGGGGTCCTGTATCGCATGGCCCCGGAATTGGGGTGCAACAAGATCGCCCTGGGGCATCATGCCGACGACCTTCTCGAAACGCTCCTGATGAGCCAGTTCTTCAACGGGGAGATCTGCTCGATGCCGC
>DAISWT010000388.1:0-2847 GCA_036826235.1 Acidobacteriota bacterium
GCAGGAACCCGCCATCATGACGATGTCATGGCCGCCGATCTGCACATCACCGATCCGGATGACGGTGTCCTCCGGCTGGAACGTGCGTCCGGCCAGCTTGTACGGCTCGGTGATCTTCACCACCTCGTGGACGCCCGGCAAGATCTCGAATTCGCGCGGGTCGAGAGGTGTCCGGCTCGCCCCCACGACCCCGATCACGGTCCGGGTGGAGCCGGTCGAGCGGTGGGCGTCGTACCCCTTCTGCGTCAGGGCCGCGATCACCTTCTCGATCTGATCTTCCGTGGCGTGCTCGCTCATCACGATGACCATGGGCGTCTCCCCCGCTCCTTCTCCGTCCCGGGCAGCCCGGCGGCCGCTTCAGTCCTGCGCGTCGTCGGTGCGCGCCGGCCCCGACATGGGACCGCGGGGGGCTCCCGGTGCCCCGCTCCGGTAGGTCGCATTCCGTTCGATCCAGCGCGACTCATCGATGATCCTCTCGAACAGCCTGCGCAGCGCCGCCGATTCCAGCGGACCCGCGTTGGAGCGCTGGATGTTTCCCAGGACCTCTTCTTCCCGCGCCGGCTGGTAGATAGTCAGACCCCTCCGCCGCTTGATGCGGCCGAGCGCGATGGCGCAGCCCGCGCGGTCGTTCAGCAGGCGCACGAGGCGTCGGTCGATCCCGTCGATCCGCCTGCGCAGCTCCTCCATCGCGTCGAGACGCCCGGCGGCCCCCCCGCCCCGTGGTCGGGCCGGCCGCGCCGCCCCTCTGCGTCCCCCCCCGCGCGGCATGCCTTCAGCTCCGCAGGGCGCCGGCCAGGGTACGGCAAAAGACCTCGACGGCGGCCTCCAGGTCGGGCGACGCGCCCTTCTCCTCGACGATGCGCACCAGAGCGCTCCCGACGACCACGCCGTCCGCGAAGGCGGCGATCGTCTTTACCTGTTCCGGGCCGCTGATGCCGAACCCCACCGCGATCGGCAGCCGGGTGGCGAGACGCGCCGACCGGACCTGCTCGGCCAGCTCCTGCGGCAGGTTCTCGCGCGCGCCGGTGACGCCGGTGCGCGAAACGAAGTAGACGAACCCGCTCGCCTCGCGGCACACCCTGTCCACACGCTGGCGGGAGGACGTCGGCGACAGGAGAAAGATCAGGTCGACGCCGGCCTCCGCCAGAGCGCCACGCAAGTCGCCCGCCTCCTCCGGAGGGAGATCGGTCACCAGGACACCGTCCACGCCCGAGGCGGCGGCCGCCTTCGCGAACACCTCCGGCCCCATGCGGTGGATCGGGTTGTAGTAGGTGAACAAGACGACCGGGGGACTGCCGTCGGCTCGCAGGTCGGCCGCCAGTTCGAGGCAGGAACCCAGCGTCACTCCATTCCGCAGGGCCCGTTCCGACGCCCGCTGATTGACCGGGCCGTCGGCGATCGGATCGGAGAACGGCACACCGATCTCCACGACGTCGGCGCCGGCGCGCGCCAGCGCCTGGACGATGAGACGCGTCCGCCCGAGGGTCGGGTCGCCGGCCGTGACGTACGGAATGAACGCGCAGCGGTCCTGACCGCGGGCCTCGGCGAACGCCCGTGCGATCCGGCCCCCCGGCGTCATCCGACCCGCGCTCACGGTGAGGCGACCTCGGTCCCCTGGCGCGCCGCCACCTGGGCAACGTCCTTGTCTCCCCGGCCCGACAGGTTGACGATCACGATCGAGCCCGCCCGCCCGTCGCCGCCGTCCCGCAGCAGGTACGCGACGGCGTGCGCCGACTCCAGGGCCGGGATGATCCCCTCGAGCTCCGCCAGGGCGTGAAAGGCGGCGAGCGCCTCGTCGTCCGACGCGTGCGTGTAGCTGGCGCGTCCGCTGTCACGCAGGTGCGCGTGCTCGGGTCCGACTGCGGCGTAGTCGAGACCGGCCGAGACCGAGTGGGTCGGCAGGATGTTCCCGAACGCATCCTGCAGCAGGTAGGTCCGCGTGCCCTGCAGCACGCCGAGGCTGCCTCCCGCGAAACGCGCCGCGTGGCGCCCCGGAACGAGCCCGGAGCCGCCAGCCTCGACCCCCACGAGACGCACACCGGGGTCGTCGAGAAAGGCGTGAAACAGGCCGATCGAGTTGCTGCCGCCGCCGACGCAGGCGATCAGCGTGTCGGGCAGCCGTCCCTCCGCCTCGAGGATCTGCAGCCGCGCCTCGTGACCGATCACCGACTGGAAGTCCCGCACCATCGCGGGGTAGGGGTGGGCTCCCAGGACGGATCCCAGGATGTAGTGCGTGTCCCGCACGTTCGTCACCCAGTCCCGCATCGCTTCGCTGATGGCGTCCTTGAGGGTGCGGCCTCCGGAAGCCACAGGTCTGACCTCCGTTCCCAGGAGCTTCATGCGGTAGACGTTGAGCGCCTGTCTTCGCATGTCCTCCTCCCCCATGTACACCGCGCAGCGCAGACCGAACAGGGCGGCGACCGTGGCCGTGGCGACGCCGTGCTGGCCGGCTCCGGTCTCGGCGATGACCCTGGTCTTCCCCATGCGACGGGCCAGCAGGGCCTGGCCGACGGTGTTGTTGATCTTATGCGCTCCCGTGTGGGCCAGGTCCTCCCTCTTGAGATAGACGCGCGTCTTCCCCCCGAGGCGCCTCGACAGGTTGTCGGCCCGGTACAGGGGCGTCGGGCGGCCGGCGTAGGTTCGCAGGTAGTGATCCAGCTCCTTCAGGAAGGCGGGATCGGAGCGCGCCGCCGTCCAGGCCTCCTCCAGCTCCTGGAGCGGGCTCATCAGCGTCTCGGGGACGAAGCGGCCTCCGTAGCGGCCGAAGTGGCCGCCGGCATCGGGTGTCTTCACGCCGGGCCCTCCAGCGCCTGCGCAGCCTCGCGCACGCGTCTCATGAACTCGGCC
>DAISWT010000389.1:0-2827 GCA_036826235.1 Acidobacteriota bacterium
CCGCGATGGTCCGGCTGCGCCGCGAGATCGAGGAGACCGGACAGCGCCTGGAGACCGAGCGGCAGGGCATCTACGACCAGGTCCTCGGCGTTGCGGAGAGCGCCTACCGGTCGGCGAAGAACCAGGAGCAATTCTTGAAGACCGCGCTCGACGCGCAGAAGCATCTGTCGCAGGAGGCGAATCTCAAGGAGATCGACTACAACAACCTGAAGGCCGAGATCGCCAACCAGCGCGGCACGCTCGAGGCGCTCGTCAAGCGTCAGAGCGAGACCTCGTCATCGGCCGGTCTCAACGACCTGGTGGCGAGCAATGTGCGCATCGTCGATGTCGCAGAGGTCCCGAACCGCCCGTCATCCCCCCGGATCCTCCTGAACATCCTGCTCAGCCTGGTCACCGGGCTCGGTCTCGGGGTCGGTCTGGCCTTCTTCTTCGAGTACCTCGACAAGTCCGTCAAGACACCGGAGGAGATCGTGCAGGCCGGCGGCATCCCGGCGATCGGGCTGGTGCCGGCCCTGCGGGCCGAGGGCGCCAGGCTGCGGGTGATCAAGACGAACGGACGGGAGGCGCCCGGCCTGCCGGCCGTCGAGCTGATCTCCCACACCGATCCGAAATCGAAGGTGTCCGAGGCGTTCCGCGAGGTGCGCACCGCCCTTCTGGTGTCGCAGCCCGGCAAGCCGCCGCGCTCCATCCTGATCACCAGCGCCCAGCCAGGGGAGGGCAAGACCGCCGTCGCCGTCAACCTGGCGATCACCCTGGCTCAGATCGGCCGGCGGGTGCTGATCGTCGATGCCGATCTGCGCAGACCCCGACTGCACAAGATCTTCCACGCCCTCAATCACCAGGGTCTGTCGTCCTGCCTGAGCGGCGCCGCCGCGCCGTGGCCGGAGCCCCAGTTCACTGAGATCCCGGGACTCGACGTCATCACCAGCGGGCCCCTGCCGCCCAACCCCGCCGATCTCCTCGACTCGGAGCGCTTCGATCAGTTCCAGCGCGAGCTCGGGGAGCAGGGATACGACCACATCATCTATGACTCGCCGCCGATCCTGGCGGTCGCCGACCCGGTCATCACCGCGGCCCGCATGGACGCGGTCACTCTGGTCGTCCTCGCGGGCGTCACCTCGCGCGAAGCCCTGGCCCACGTCGTGAGGCGTCTGCAGCAGGTGAAGGCGCGCACCATCGGAGCGATTCTGAACCGGGCCGACCTCGCGGCGCAGCCTTACTACTACGGCTACTCCTACAAGCGCTACTACGGCGACGAGGAGAAGCCGGAGGCGCCGCCCGCGGCCCATCCGGAGCCGAGGCGGGACCGGACGATCCCGATCTGAACGACCGGGAGGAGCAGGCTTCCTCGATGGCCACTCAACGGGCGCTGCTGGCGCTGCTGCTTGTGCTTCTGGCCGTGGCGCCCCTGGCGTTCGGGTCGGTGCAGCCCTGGCCCCGCGCCGCTGTCGCGACGGGATGCCTGCTCGCCGGCGCGCTGTGGACCGTCTGGCGCGCGCGGCGCGGTCTGACCATCCTGCCGTGGAAGGATCCGATTCTGCTTGCGGGGACCGTGTTCGCGCTGTTCGGCGCCGCCCAGGCGGTGCCGCTGCCCCGTGCTCTGCTCGCGGCGGTCTCGCCCCGGGCGCTCCAGTTGCGCGACCGCTACGAGCCGAAGGCGCCCGCGGCCACCCGCGCCGGGATCACCGGTGGCGTCGAAGTCGCCGGGGGGGAGCGGCGCCCGGCCTCGCTCTATCCCTGGGCCACGCGCCGATCGACTCTCTGGTTCCTCGCCTGTCTCGCGGCGCTCCTGGTGACCCTCGATCTCGCGGCCTTTGAGCCGGCGCGCCAGGCGATCATCGTGACCCTCGCCGGAAGCGGTGTGTTCCAGGCGATCTACGGTCTGGCGGAGTACTTCAGCGGACACCAGCACATCTTCGGTTACGTCAAGAGGTACTACACCGAGGTCGCGACCGGCACCTTCATCAACCGGAACCATTACGCCGGCTACCTCGAGATGACCCTGCCGCTCACCATCGCTCTCGCGGCGATGGCGATCACGCGCTGGCGCGTCGCGCGGGGCGAGGAGCGCGGCAGGCGGGCCTTTGGCGTCGCGCTCCTGCTGATCGTCGCGCTGACCATGGCGACTGCGCTCGTCTGCTCGCGTTCGCGCATGGGGCTCGCCAGCATGATGCTGGCCGTCGTCGCCGTCGGGTTCCTGCTCGGCGGGCGCAGACGGGGACGCGGCTACGCGGCCGCCGCCCTGATCGTGGGCGGGGCGACGTTCCTGGTCTTCAGCCAGGGGGAGGCCGCGTCGGGGCTGCTCGATCGCTTCGCCCTGGTGTTCGACGAGTTCAAAGGCGCCGTCGGCCGCGGCGAGATCTGGTCGCAGACCGCCGCGATGACGCGCGCCTTCCCTCTCGTCGGCGCCGGGCTCGGCACCTTCCCGTACGTCTTCCCGGCGTTCCGCACCTCCGGCGAGGGGACCTTTCTCGACCACGCCCACAGCGACTACCTCGAGCTGGCCGCGGAGGCCGGCGCCGTCGGCTGTCTCATCGTTCTGGCCGGCGGTCTCTTCGTCGTCCTGCTCCTGCCGCGCCGGACCGGGGCGTCGGAAAACCACAGTCATCTCGGCTACGCCGGTCTGACGGCGGTGGCGGCGCTGGCGATCCACTCGCTGACCGACTTCAACCTGGCGATCCCGAGCAACGCCCTGACGCTGGCGGTCCTCCTGGGGCTCACCCTCCGGTGGGCGCGGACACCGGTGATGGCCCTCGCCGCGCCGGAGGTCGGCCGGGGCCGAACGCCCTCGTGGTCCGCCGTTCCGGTCGCGCTGTTCGCGGCGGCC
>DAISWT010000390.1:0-2822 GCA_036826235.1 Acidobacteriota bacterium
GGTTGCGGCTGCCGTTGTTCACGAATCCGTGGTGCTCGATCGACAGGTCGAACGTCACCCGCATCTCCGCGCCCGGCGGGAGCGGCGGCTCGAGACGGTAGATGCGGTAGCCGATTTCGTCGTCCCGCGTGTCCAGGACGCCGCCGGCGGGCTCCAGCGCGCGGACGGTCACGTCCGGGTTCAGGTACAGGTGCAGACGATCGAGCGGGGCTCCCGTCTTGTTCTCGAGGGTGTAGCGGCCGCGGATGGCGACCGTTCGGGTCTCGGGGTAGATGTCGACGTCGGCATCGACGTCGGTCACACGCGGCTGCGGCAGACCGAGGTACCGCCGGTACTTCTTCTCGTACGCGGCCTGGCGGTCGTAGAGCGTCTTGGTGGGCTGGTAGTGGTTGAGGACGTTGGTGTTGTAATAGATGAACCCGCCGACCGCGACGGCGCCGGTGGCCGCCAGAACGAGTGCCGAGACCGTGGGCCGGGTCAGACGCCGGCGCGCCTGCCGGGCGCGCAGCCTGAACGGCGTCTCCGTGCCGCGCACCCAGAACAGGTGCGCCACGACCACGAGCGCCGCGCACACCAGGCCCCAGTAAAGATAGAAGCAGACGAGCGGCTGCACGAAGTGCCCGTAACCGTTCATGTCGGAATAGGGCGCCTCGGGCGCGGTCCCGAAGCGGTACAGATGGTGCTCGAGGCGAAGGGCGGGAAGGACAAACCCGGCGATATAGAACAGGCTCGAGACCAGCCACCCCAGGAACTTGTTGTCCAGCACGACCTGCATGAACAGGCACAACGCGGCGAAGAACAGGAACTGCGGCAGGGCGACCAGGAACAGGCCCTTGAGATAGAGCGGGATCTCGAAATGCGCGTACCCGGAGAACGCCTGGATGCCGACGCACGCCAGCAGGACCGCGACGAGCATGGTCACGAGAACCGCGGCCAGGGCGCACAGCTTGGAGGCCCACGCCACCCACGTGCGCACCGGCAGGGCGTCGAACAGCTCCGACATGCGCAGGTTGCGCTCGCGCCACACCAGCTCGCCGCTGTAGAACGTCAGGACGAGGAAGACGAACAGGGCGAAGGCGCCGGCGATCGCGCGCAGCATGAGGTTCGTGACGGGATAGATCTTCGTGCCGTAGAGATCGTCCAGGGAGAAGGTCGAGCCGAACACGTTCAGAAGACCGGCGAACAGCATGATCAGAAAGGGAACACCGCGCAGCGCTCCGACCGTCTCGATGCGCGTCTGGCGCAGGAACTGCGTCCAGGTCGTCGCGGCGCCGAAGCGCGGGGCGACGGCGGGAAGCGGGGCGGCGGATGCCGGCACGTCCGGCGTCTCCGCCGCCGGCTGCCTCCGCCAGCGCCACCGCTGGGCCGCACCGCTACCCGCGGTTGTGAACTTGAAGCGCGCCCAGGTGAGCAGCATGACGGCCCCGGCCAGCGCCAGCCACATCAGCCGGTTCCAGAGCAGGATGCCGCGCAGCGGCATCAGCCCGGTGTTCTTCTCGGCCACGGTCCAGTAGCGCGTCACCAGCTCGAACGCCCCGAAGCCGTACGGGTCAACGAGCGCGGCGAGGTTGCGGTTGTCGAGGTTGTCCAGGAAGATGCCGGCGACGGCGTAGCCCACGAAGAACACCACCACGCCCGCGTAGGTATAGAGGAGGCTCCGCGTCAAGGTCGCGATGGCGAAGAAGATCGCCCCGGTGATGATCACGTTGGGAAGCACGAACGCCAGCATCGAGAAGAGATAGGGCGAGAGGTGGAACGGGCCGATACGCTCGGGTTCCAGCCAGGGCATCAGGCCGCCGAGGCCGACCGCGAGGAGCACCGCCACGTACACCAGCCACGACACCGCCAGCGAGCCGGACAGACGCCCGAACAGGTAGTCGGCCTTGCGCAGCGGCAGCGAGAAGAAGATCGCGTCGGCCTGGCTCTCGAAGTCGCGATAGACGCTGTTGGCCGCGAACGCGGTGGTCAGAAAGGTGCCGATCACCGTCATGACCAGGAGGATCTGCATCAGGACGAAGGGGGCGTTCCGGTTGACGCTGCCGATCGATCCCCCGATCGTGACGACATCGGTCGTGACCGCGCCGAATGTCAAGAGAAAGAAGAGGGCCGCGGCGAACCAGAACAGCGGCTGCCGGAGCTGATAGCGGACCTCGAAGGCGAAGATGCGGCCCAGCATCAGGCCGCCTTCTGGTTGGCGGCGTGCAGGGTCGAGAAGTACACGTCCTCGAGATCGGCCGGGACCTCCTCGAACGACGGGTCGGGGCGCGACGGTGCCATCACGTGGACCGCGGTCCGGCCGGCGACCAGGTGCGTCGAGATCACCGCCAGGTCGCGCTCGTAGGCGGGGAGCTGCTCGCGCTGCACGAATTTCCTCCAGATCCGGCCGCGCAGGGCGTCGATGGCCGACTGCGGGTCGCCGCTCACAAGAACCCGACCGGAGGCGATGATCGCCATGCGGCTGCACACGTCGCTGACGTCCTCGACGATGTGCGTCGACAGGATGACCACCACGTTCTCGCCGATCTCGCTCAGCATGTTGTGGAAGCGCAGACGCTCCGCCGGATCGAGACCGGCGGTCGGCTCGTCCACGATCATCAGGCGCGGGCGGCCCAGGAGGGCCTGCGCGATCCCGAAGCGCTGCTTCATGCCGCCCGAGAAGGTGCCGAGCCGGCGCTTGCGCACGTCCCACAGGTTGGTGCGGCGCAGGACCGATTCGACGATCTCCGCGCGCGGCCGTCGGTCGACGATCCCCTTCAGGACCGCGAAATGGTCGAGCAGCTCCAGCGCCGAGACCTTCGGGTAGAGCCCGAACTCCTGCGGCA
>DAISWT010000391.1:0-2791 GCA_036826235.1 Acidobacteriota bacterium
GACCGAGGATTACAACCCCTGGGAGGCGCGCCTGGACGAGGCCATTTCGCTGACCAAGGGCTGCTATGTCGGGCAGGAGGTCGTGGCGCGCCTCAACACCTACCGGAAGGTCACGAAGCTCCTCGCCCGTATCCGTGTCGACGGCGGTCTGCCCGTTCCCGGGGCGCGTCTCGAGTCGGCGGGGCAGACGATCGGCATCCTGACGAGCGCCGCCCGCATCCCGGGCGAGGAGCGCGCCGTGGCGCTCGGTTACGTGCGCGACGAGGACGCCGCGCCCGGCAAGGAGATCGACGTGGTCGACGGTGACCGACGTCTCCGGGCGGCGATCCTGGGACCGGCGCGTTGACCGGCGCACGGCAACCTGCGCGCGCGGCGCTCCTGCTGATCGGGCACGGCAGCCGCGTCGGGCCGGCGAACCGCATCCTGCGTCGCATCGCCCGCGCGCTGCGTCTCCGTTTCGCCGGGCGCGTCGTCGAGGCGTGCTATCTGGAGGCCGCCTCTCCCGATGTCCAGACCGGGATCGACCGTTGCGTCGCCCGCGGCGCCACCCGCATCCTGTTCATTCCCCATTTTCTCTTCCTCGGGGGCCACGTGCGCCGCGACCTGCCAAGGGCCGCGGCGCTCGCCCGGAGGCGCCACCCGGGTCTGGAGATCCGCATCGCCCGGCACCTCGGCGACGACCGGCGGCTGGTGGTCATCGTGGCGGACAGGGTCCGGAGCGGCCTGCGCGCCGGACGCTGGCGGTAGGTCCGTCGCCCCGTGCTATCATGTGCGCCCCTTTTCGACCGCGTGCGGTTCCGGCCACGCCCCGCGCGGGGCGACGGGAGATCGGCGTGCCATGAAGCCAGCGAAGAACGATGCGGGGCGCGGCGGAGGCCTGGCGGCGGAGCCGAGGGACGTCGTGATCCTCGGCTCCGGGTGCGCCGGGCTGACGGCTGCTATCTATGCCGCGCGCGCCAACCTGAAGCCGCTGCTGATCGACGGTCACGAGGCGGGCGGGCAGCTCAGCCTGACGACCGACGTCGAGAATTTCCCGGGCCTTCCAGAGGGCATCGTCGGTCCGGAGCTGATCGAGAGGATGCGCCAGCAGGCGGCGCGCTTCGGGACCGATTTTCTGAGTGGCGCCGCGACGGCCGCCGCCCTCTCCCGCCGGCCGTTCAAGCTGACCGTCAGCGGGCACGGTGACGTCGTCTCGAAGACTCTGATCGTGGCGACCGGGGCGTCGGCCCGCATGCTCGGCCTGGAGTCGGAGCGGCGCCTTCTCGGCCACGGGGTGTCCACCTGCGCCACCTGCGACGGATTTTTCTTCCGCGGCAAGGAGATCGTCGTGGTGGGAGGTGGCGACTCGGCGATGGAGGAGGGGACCTTCCTGACCAAGTTCGCCACCAAGGTCACCATCGTGCACCGCCGCGAGGCGCTGCGCGCCTCCAAGATCATGCAGGAGCGCGCCCGCAAGAACCCCCGGATCGCGTTCGTCTGGAACAGCGCGGTCGAAGAGGTTCTCGGCAAGGACAGGATCGAAGGCGTGCGCCTGCGCCACCTGGTGACCGGCGAGCTCGCCGACATGAAGACCGATGGCCTGTTCATCGCGATTGGGCACACGCCGAACACGCGGATCTTCGAGGGCCAGCTCGAACTCGACAAGGCGGGCTACATCGTCACGCGTGGGGGCAGCGTGACCAGCGTGCCCGGCGTCTTCGCGGCGGGCGATTGCCAGGACCGCGTCTACCGCCAGGCGGTCACGGCCGCCGGCAGCGGCTGCATGGCCGCCATGGACGCGGAGCGTTTCCTCGAAGCCCACGGGCACTGACGGCGGCCGGAGCCTTCACCGAGGGGGACCGTGACCGATCTTCTGGAAGACCTTCTTGACTCCATCGATCGCGCCGTGGCGCTGCTGAAATCGCGCCCCGAAGCGCGCTTCGGCATCGACATCGAGAATCTCCTGCGCGTCAAGCGGGTCCTGGAGGGGTTGGACCCCGAGGAGATCGACGCGCTTCTGGAGGATGAAGAGGAGTAGATCCGGGGGGAGGCTTGGTGCCGGAGGCGGGATTTGAACCCGCATGCCTTTTGGGCGCCACCCCCTCAAGATGGTGTGTCTGCCAGTTCCACCACTCCGGCACGACAGGGCGGCGATCGCCGCTCCGGACCCTCACACTGACAGGATAGCAGAGCGGGGACTCATTTCGGAGCCGGGCTCTTGGCCGGCGCCGGCGCGCCCCCCGGCGACGACGACGCGGCGCCCTTCTGCCCCGCGGCCCCGTCGGGCGAGCCGGAAGTCGCCGGGGCCTTCTCCGTGGTCCCGGGCCCGGCAGGCCCGCCCGCTGCGGGCGCAGAGGGAGCGCCCACGGGTGGGGCGGCCGATTCGAGCACCGAGCCGCTGCGCCGAGATCCCAGGATCGCGAGGCTCAGCGACGTGATCATGAACATCACCGCCGCCACGGTCGTGGCCCGCGTCAGCACCGTCGCCGCGCCGCGGCTGCCGAAGGCTGTCTGGCTGCCCCCGCCGCCGAAGGCGCCGGCCAGATCGGCCGCCTTGCCGCTCTGCAGCAGGACCACCATGATCAGCACGAAGCAGACAATCACGTGCAGGATGATCAGAATGATTTCCATGATGACCTACCCTAGCACAGTCCGCCAATTCACGGCAATCCCGGCTGCGGTTGGAGCATCTCCGGCGCGAGCGGCAGACCACGCCGGGTCGCGCCTCATGTTTCTGTGAAGTGGCCGGTCCGTGTCAAGACTGGTTGTGGATCACGGCAGTTCCTTTCGGACACACGAACGTCAGGCTCAG
>DAISWT010000392.1:0-2776 GCA_036826235.1 Acidobacteriota bacterium
ACGAGGCCGCGGACCGCCTGCGTCTCGGCAAGGTCGCCCTCGTCGTGGTGCCGGGCCTTTCGTACGAGTACCGCTACGACCCGACCCGACCCGACAGCGTGCTGGCGCGCCAGAAGGTGCACGATGCCCTCGAGCGCGCCGCCGGCCGCGCCGACCCCGTCGAGGTCCACGAGACCCTCGTCACGGAGCCCGGGGCGCGCTACATCGACTTCCTCATCCCGGGCCTTCTGGGCATGAACATCATGAGCGGCGGCATGTGGGGCGTCGGCTTCCTCCTGGTCGACATGCGCTCGCGCAGGCTCCTGAAGCGTCTCGTCGCCACACCCATGCGGCGCGCCGACTTCCTGGGCGCCATCATGACCAGCCGCATGATCCTCGTCTTCGCCGAGATGGCGCTTCTGCTCTTCTTCGGCTGGCTCGTGTTTCACCTCGTCATCCAGGGGTCGCTCTGGACCATCACCCTGCTCGCCGTCCTGGGCGCCTTCGTATTCTCCGGACTGGGCCTCCTCGTCGCCTGCCGCACCGCCAAGATCGAGACCGCCTCCGGCCTGATGAACCTGGTGATGCTCCCGATGTTCGTCTGCTCGGGGATCTTCTTTTCCCCCGACCGCTTCCCGGCCGCCGTCCAGCCGCTGGTCAAGGCGCTGCCCCTGACCGCCCTCAACGACGCCCTGCGCGCCACGATCCTGGAAGGCGCGACACTCCCCTCGCAGTCGGGGCGCATTCTCCTCATGCTGGGGTGGGGACTCGTGTCGTTCGCGGTGGCGCTGAAGATCTTCCGCTGGAATTAGCCGGTCGCCGCGGGTCAGTCGGCCTTTCGCACCTCGCTCATCAGCGCCAGGACGTTCCCCTCCGGATCGCGGCAGAACGCCATCCAGAGGTCGTGCGCCGGGAGCCTCGCGACCACGTGCGGCTCCCCATCGAAGTTCACGCCCCGCCCGCGCAGGGCGGCGTGCGCCGCCCGGATATCGTCGACCTTGTAATAGATGACGGACGCCGCGTGATCGAATTCCGGCGTCTCGGGCGGCGACAGCATGAGCCGGACGCCGCCACAATCGAAGAACGCCAGCTTCGGGACCTGGAACAGCGGCCGCATGCCGAGCGCGTCGCGGTAGAACGCGACGGCGCGATCGAGGTCCTTCACGTTGACGGCGATCTGCCCGATTTGACTGAGACCGAATCCGCTCTGTGCGCTCATGTCGCACCTCCGGTGCGCCGAACGAACTGTTCCCCGGCTACCCCTTCTGCCTGATCTTGACCGTGGTCGTGACCTTCGCCTTCTTCCCCAGCTGGTCGAGGGCCTTCTGGAGCTTGCCCCCCTCGGCGCCGGAGAATTTCATCGTCGTGCCGCAGGAGGGGCAGGCCTGGCTGCGCCCGGGGGCGATGTCCTCCAGAGCCATCGGGAATTTCTGCTGGCAGCCCGGGCACGGAACCTCCACCTGCACTTTGGTCATCGAAGGCGCTCCCCCTATCTCTTCCACTCGAACGGGAAGTATCCGCCCGCCACCCCGGGATCGAGGGTAGCGCCGCACAGGGAGGCCGCGCGCGACATCACGGGGTCGCGCCCGGCCACGAGGTCCTCGGCCTCCGGCAGGAGCACCTCGTCCGGGACGACGCCTGCATGCTCCAGGCTCTTGCCGTCCGGCATGATGATGTCCGCGATGGTGATGCTCGAGGCGAAGACGATCCCGCCTATTCTATGCTCGAAGCTCCGGGACATCATGACGGCCCCCGAGGTCCGATCGCCGATGACCTTCGCACGTCCCGCGATCTGCATCATGCGCGCGAACAACTCCGCGGCCGAGGCCGACTCGCTGTCGACGATTACCGCGAGACGGCCCTCGTAGACATCGCCGGTCTTTCTCGCCACGAGCGGTGGCATCGGATCGCGGCTCTTCACGTCACCGACTTTCGTCCTGTCCTTAAGGAAGCAGCCCACCATCCGTTCGAGCGTCTCGATGCAGCCGCCGTGGTTGCCTCGCAGATCCAGAATAAGGGACCCGCGCTTCCTGATACGATTCATCAGCGTACGGATCTCGTCGGCGGTCAGATTGAATTGCGGCATCTTCCGGACCAGCAGATCCTCCCCGACCTCCTTGAACCTCTGGCGCGCGAGATAGGCCTGGTCTTCCATCTCCCGCCTGTGATCCCCCAGATCGAGGGGTGTATCGAGGCGCACGATCCTCTTTCGTTCTTCGACACTGGCGGCGACCCCGACCAAGAGCAAGGCGGCCGGCTTTGGGAACTGCGCGACCATTGCCTGTTCTTCGAACGCGGCCACATCAAATTCGCGAGCCTCCACCCCGGCGACCGCGTCTGGAAGACCAGCGACCCGCACCTGAGCCGCGCCCTGCGCAAGACGTACGAAGGCGTGATCCGGCGTCCCAAGACGACCCTCGACATCGTGGTCACCGGCGCTCCCGGCCAGGCATCGCCGGAGCGACTGGCCGCTGCACCACGTGACACCCCGCAGCGGTGAACTCGAGGCAGATGCGCGTCCCGCCGGGTTCCGGCAGTAGCACGGCCCACCCGGGCAGGGCCCCTCAACCAGATACCCCACCGGGGTATAGTCTCCCGAATACCGGTGCCCGGCGGTAGGGCAGCGGGAGACGCGTCACCTCGGTCTTTGGTGGAGGAGGTTCGGCATGCTGTCGGCGACTTACAAAGTCACCGGGATGACCTGTGATCACTGCGTGCGCGCGGTCACCCGAGAACTCGCCAGTCTTGGCGGTGTGAGCGGCGTCTTGTACGCTCGCGCCCGACCGGTCCGGCCCGG
>DAISWT010000393.1:0-2776 GCA_036826235.1 Acidobacteriota bacterium
GGGCTCGCCCGGGTGGAAGCTGAATCCCCGCCCCTCGGCCAGGCTGCGCGCCAGGCGCGCGTGAATCCAGGCGTCATCCAGAGGAAAGCCGGCAGCCCCGGCGATCCACCTCGCGACCGCGACGTGCGCCCCTGCCAGACACAAGGCGAGAGCGAACGCCAGGCCCACCCGTCTCACGTCATCGACTCGAGAATGCGGATTCGGGCCTCGATGGGCGGGTGGGTGCTGAACAGGGCCGACGAATCCATTCCGGACGCCTTCAGCGGGTTCACGATGTAGAGGTGCTGGGTGGCCCGGTTGGCCACCTCCAGACCCTCCGGGTCGGCGGCGATCCTGCGCAACGCCGAAGCCAGGGCATGCGGGTTGCGGGTCAGCTCGACGCCGGTGGCGTCCGCCAGGAGCTCCCGCCGGCGGGAGATCGCCATCTGGATGAGCACCGACGCCAGCGGGGCGAGAGCCGCCAGGAGGACCGCCAGGACCAGGAAGAGCGCTCCCCCGCTCCCGGAGGATCGGCTCCCCCGGCGAAACCGCCACGACCTCCAGAACCAATCGCACATGAGGGCCACCGTCCCGACCAGGACACCGACCAGGGTCGCGAAGCGGACGTCGAGGTTGCGGACGTGGCTCATCTCGTGCGCCAGCACGCCCTGCAGCTCCTCCCGGCTCATTTTTCGCAGAAGCCCGCGCGTCACCGCGACGGAGGCGTGCTGCGGGTCGCGGCCGGTGGCGAAGGCGTTGGGTGCCTCCGACTCGATGACATAAAGACGCGGCTTCGTCAGACCCGAGGCCAGACACAGCTCCTCGACGACGTTGTGCAGCACCGGCTCCCTGTCCGCGCCGACCTGCGTGGCGTGGCTGGCTGCCAGCACCACACGGTCCCCCGAGTAGTAGGCGGAAACGGCGCCGATCGATCCGACGACGAGTCCGACGAGAAGGCCCGCGGGTCCCAGTCCGCCCAGCTCGCCCAGCACCCACGCCACCGCCACGACCAGAAGAACGAAGCAGGCCAGAAGAGCCATCGACCGTCTGCTGTTGGAAGTCTGCTCGCTGTAGAAATCGCGCCGCCCGACGGAGGCCGCCACGGTGGCCCCGCCCGCGCCCTCGGCCCGCGTAGCCGTCCCGCACAGCTCGCAGGCGTTCCGCGCGCCGGGGTTGTTGAAGCCGCACTTCGGGCAGGCAGCGCGCGGCACGACCGGCACTACCTCAGATCGACCCTGACCGGCTCCTGCTCGGCCGCGGGGGTCTCGAAGTAAGACTCCTCCTTGAACCCGAACACCGAGGCGAGGATGTTGCTGGGGAACACCTGCAGCCTGGTGTTATAGCGCATCACCATGTCGTTGTAGAACTGCCGCGCGAAGGCGATGCGATTCTCGGTGGAGGTCAGCTCCTCCTGAAGGCGGGAGACGTTCTCGTTGGCCTTGAGCTGCGGGTAGGCCTCGACCACGGCGAACAGCGAGCGCAGCGCTCCGGTGAGCGCCCCTTCCGCCGCGGCCGTTCCCTGCACGCCGGTCGCCTGGATCGCCTGGTTGCGCGCCCGGATGACCTTTTCGAGCGTCTCCTGCTCATATCCCATGTAGTCCTTCACCACCTCGACCAGGTTCGGGATGAGGTCGTGCCGTCGCTTCAGCTGCACTCCGATCTGCTGCCAGGCGTTTCTGACCTGGTTCCTGAGAAGAACCAGGCCGTTGTACAAGGCGACGACGGCCAGGGCGACGACCACCAGAAACAACGGCAGGACGAACAGGGCCATGGATCTCCTCCAGGCTGTCGAGCGACTCGGGACGTCATCACCGCACGGGATGGCCGTTCAGGCATCATAGCGCCGTGCGCAGGCGGCCACCCGGGTCCCGGCGCGCCTCCTATCCCTCCACGCGGTTGGTCAGGCGCCCGATCCCCTCTATTGATACGGTGACCTGGTCGCCCGGTTCCAGCGGCCCGACTCCTTCAGGCGTGCCCGTGGCGATCAGATCACCCGGCAGCAGAGTCATGACAGCCGACACGAAGCTGATCAGCCGCCGGATGCCGAAGATCATGCGCGACACCGGGGCCGACTGCCGGCGCACGCCGTTCACGAAAGTTTCGACCACAAGATCGTCGGGCCGCAGGCCGATCGCGATACAGGGGCCGAAGGGACAGAACGAATCGAACCCCTTGGACCGCGTGAACTGCACGTCCTTCACCTGCAGGTCGCGCGCCGTGACGTCGTTGACGCAGGCGTACCCCAGGACGTGGTCGAGGGCGCCCGCTTCCGTAACACCGCGGGCCTCGCGGCCGATCACCACGCCCAGCTCACCTTCGAAATCGACGCGGCGGGTGCCGGACGGCAGGCGGATGACCCCTCCATGCGGCAGCAGAGATGATGGCGGCTTCAGGAACAGGAGAGGCTCCGACGGCACGGAGTGCCCGAGCTCGGCGACATGGTCGCGGTAGTTGCGGCCGACGCCGATGATTTTGGAGGGACGGCAGGGCGGCAGCCACGCCAGACCGCCCACCGGGCGACCTGCCCCGGAGGCGCCGGCTTCGGGATGGAAGGGGTCCCCCTCAAAGGGATCGCCGGAAACTTCCCGGATGCGCTCGCCGTCCTCGAGCACGGCGTAGAAGGTGCTCCCCTGGTCACGCAGGCGCGCCAGCCGCACGATGCCGTTCACCCGCGGCGCTACTTCGCGCGCTCCAGGTACTTGCCCTCGGCGGTGTCGACGCGCACGCGCTCCCCCACGTCGATGAACTGCGGCACCACGACCTGGAGCCCTGTCTCGAGCACGGCCGGCTTGCCGCT
>DAISWT010000394.1:0-2758 GCA_036826235.1 Acidobacteriota bacterium
CGCGCGATCGCGCCCGGCATCGCCGGCGCCCGGGATGAAATCGTCACCGGCCGCCGGACCGCTCCCGGCGACCCGTCCCGGCGGCCCGCCGCTGCCGGCGCCGACACGCGACCAGGCCGTCGTCGAGCTGATCCTGAAGCGGGTGCACCAGGAGCGCGGCGCTCTGGGCGGGCTTCTGGAAGAGGCGTCGTGGGTGGAGATCGCGGGCGACACGCTGCAGATCGCCTTCAACGAAAAGCACGGTTTTTTCAAGGAGAAGGTCGAAAGCCGGGACAGCCTCGACTATCTTAAGACGGTGGCGCGCGAGGCCGCCGGCCACGATCTCGCGATCCAGGTCATCATCGCGGGCCCCGGCGTCGCGGGAGGCGCCGCGCGCTCCCCGGCCCGCCGGGAGGAGACGAGCCGTGAGCGTCTGCGGGAGGCCGCCGAGAGGGCGCCGATCGTGCGGACGCTCCTGGAGGCCTTCAACGGGCAGATCGTCGACGTCGACCAGGCCTGATCGGAAGGAACGCGACGCCGGCGCGCCCGTCCCCGGCCCGGAGAGCCCATGGACATCAAGGCGTTGATGAAGCAGGCGCAGAAGATGCAGGAGAAGATCCAGCAGGAGATCGCCGAGCTCAAGGTCGAGGCGTCGGCGGGCGGCGGCATGGTGACCGTGGCCATGGGGGGCAACCACGAGCTCCTGTCGGTGCGCATTGCGCCCGAGGTCGTCAAGTCCCAGGACGTGGAGATGCTGGAGGACCTCGTCCGCGCCGCGGTCAACGAGGCGAACCGGAAGATCGAGCAGGCCATGACCGAGAAGGTCGGCGCCCTGCGCGTCCCCGGGCTCTAGGAGACAATGAAGTTTGCGGCGCCGCTCGAGCGGCTGATCGAGGCCCTCCGGAAGCTGCCCGGCGTCGGCGCCAAGTCGGCGCAGCGCCTCGCCTTCCACATCCTGCGCGGCAGCGCGGACGACGCCCGGGCCCTCGCGTCGGCCATCATCGAGGTCAAGGAGACCATCCGCCTCTGTTCCGTCTGCTTCAACATCACCGACACCGACCCGTGCCTCGTCTGCGCCGACACCTCGCGCAACCGCGCGGAGATCTGCGTAGTCGAGGAGCCGCACAATCTGGTGGCGATCGAGAAATCGGGCTTCCGCGGCCTGTACCACGTGCTGCACGGCTCGATCGCGCCGCTGCGTGGCGTCGGCCCGGATGATCTGAAGATCGCCCCGCTCGTCGAGCGCCTGCGCGACGGCTCGGTGAAAGAGGTCATCCTGGCCACCAACCCGAACGTCGAAGGCGAGACGACGGCCGTGTACCTGTCACGGCTGCTCAAGCCTCTGGGCGTCCGCGTCACGCGCATCGCCCTGGGCCTGCCGGTCGGCAGCGAGCTCGAGTACGCCGACGAGGTGACCGTCGGCAAGGCGCTCGAAGGCCGGCGGGAGCTCTGATGCCGGGCGTGAAGCAGGGTCTGTTCCTGCGCATCGGGGAGTTCTCCCGGCGCCGCTACCGCGTCGTCTTCCTGGTCACGCTCCTGGTCACCCTGGTCTCGGTGTGGCTCGGCGGGCGGCTGACCCTGGACGGCGACGTCCTCAACCTGGTGCCGCGCAACAACCGCGTCATCAGCACCTTTCGCGAGGCGCTGCAGGATTTCGGCAGCCTCGACTATTTCCTGCTGCTGGCCGAGGCGCGCAAGGGACAGAGCGTCGAGGAGCTGCAGGATTTCGCCGACCACGTCGCCGAGGAGCTGCAGCACGTTCCCTCGATCCAGTACGTCGAGCACAAGATCGACATCTCCGGGCCGTTCTTCTCCTTCTTCCGGACGAACCAGATCCTGTTCCTGCCACCCTCGAAGCTCGACGAGCTGGCGGCGAAGTTCACCGACGCGGCCATCCGGGAGCGGGTGAAAGAGAACTTCCGCCAGCTCACCGGTCCGTCCTCCTTCCTGGTCAAGCAGCTTCTCGAGCAGGACCCGTTCCAGGTGTCGTCGCTGGTGTTCAAGGAGGTGCTGCGCAGCAAGGGGCCGCTCAAGGTCGATCTGTCGAGCGGCTACTATCTGTCCAAGGACGGCGCGGCGCTGCTGATCATCGCCAAGCCGGTCAAGCCGGCGCAGGACACGTCCTTTGACAAGAAGCTCATGGAGGAGGCGCGGCGCGCCGTCGCCGCGGCCTCCAGGAAATTCGAGACGGAGCTGAAGGAGGAAGCGCCCGGCGCGGGCCAGGCGGGCTCCCCGGCGGGTGAGGCGGCGCGCGCGCCGGTGGTGTCGTACGGCGGCGGCTACGTCATCGCGCTCGACGACAGCAACCTGATCATCAACGACATGGTGTGGAACGGCACGGTGTCGTTCCTCCTGATCCTGGGGCTGTACTATTTCTGCTACCGCCGCTTCGGCGCCATCCTCTACTCGTCGGTGCCGCTGATGGTCGGCCAGATCCTGACGCTCGCCGCCGCCTACGTCTTCCTGCGCAACCTGAACTCGGCCACCACCGGGTTCTCGGCCATGCTGATGGGCCTCGGCACCGACTTCACCATCGTGATGTACGCCCGCTACGTCGAGGAGCGCACCCGGGGACGCGGGCTGGACGAGTCGCTGCGGCTCATGATGGGCGCCTCCGCGTTCGGGGTGTTCACCGGAGCGATCACCTCGGCCGGGACCTTCTACGCGATGTGCGTCACCGAGTACAAGGGGCTGCGCGACTTCGGCTTCCTGGTCGGCAGCGGCATCCTGTTCTGCCTCGTGGCGATCCTGTTTCTCCTGCCGGCGATGATCGCCTGGA
>DAISWT010000395.1:0-2726 GCA_036826235.1 Acidobacteriota bacterium
CTCGCGAAACTGGTCGGAGGAGTCGCCATCATCAAGGTCGGCGCGGCCACCGAGAGCGAGATGAAGGAGAAGAAGGCCCGCGTCGAGGACGCCATGCACGCCACCAAGGCGGCCGTCGAGGAGGGGATCGTCCCCGGCGGCGGCATCGCTCTGGTGCGCGCCATCCCGGCGCTGGAAAGGCTCAAGGAGAAGAACGAGGACGTCCAGACCGGGATCAACATCGTGCGGCGCGCTCTCGAAGAGCCGATCCGGCAGATCGCCATCAACGCCGGCTACGAGGGTTCGATCATCGTGCAGCAGGGGAAGGAGAAGGAGAAGGCGTCTATCGGCTTCGATGCCTACGCCGGCAAGTGGGTCGACATGTTCGAGGCCGGCATCATCGACCCGACCAAGGTCACCCGCACGGCCCTGCAGAACGCGGCCAGCATCGCGGCTCTGATGCTGACCACCGAGGCGATGGTCCACGAGATCCCCGAGAAAGAGAAGGCGGGCCCGGGCATGCCGGGCGGTCCGGGCGGCATGGGCGGGGACATGTACTGATCCACGGGACCACGTCCCCCTGAATGATCAAGCCCCCCGGGTCGTCCCGGGGGGCTTTTTTTCTGGAGGGTTCGTTCCAACCTCTCTCGGGTTGGAACGTCCTCTTTTCCCAGCGCTACGGAGCCTGGCGGAGTGTCATCGAGCGGACGCTGTTCGCCTTTCTGGACTGTGGCGCTGAGGAGCGCGGCTTCGCCCGGGTGTGCTGCGATGCCTGCCGGCGGGAAGCAGGGGCGGCTGACGCGCGTTCCCGATGTCCCGATGCTCCGGGAGGACAAAGCCCGCCAGGGCTTCTTCGAACGGGCGGACTTCGAAGCTGTGGCCGTGAAGCTTGAGGACCCGATCGGCGACGTCGGCCGCTTCGCGTACCTGAGCGGCTGGCGCAAGGGGGAGCTCTTGCCGCTTACTTGGGCCGCTATCGACCTCGGGCCCCGGGAGATCTGGCTCCGGACGTCGAAGAACGGTCGCGGCCGGGTGCTCTCCTACGACGAGGGGAACGAGCTCGCGGATCTAATCGAGCGGCGCTGGAAGGCCCGCGAGTTCACGACACGCGACAAGCAGACGGGGATCAGCGAGTACGTCTTCCACCGCCGGGGCGCGCCGATCGTGGACTTCACGAAGCCGTGGGCGAAAGCCTGCAAGGACGTGAAGGTCCCGGGCCGACTATTTCACGACCTGCGGCGGACGGCCGTGCGCGACATGATGCGGGCCGGCGTGCCGCAGCCGGTCGCGATGGCGATCAGCGGTCACAAGACGGTCAGCGTCTTCTTTCGCTACAACATCACGAACGAGGACGACAAGCGCGAAGGACTCCGGCGCCTCCAGGCTCACCGCGCCGCGCAGCCGGCAGAGCGAAAGGTCGTGGACATGGCGGGTGCCGCGCGCTGAGGCGTCCGGCTGTGGCGTTCCGATCGCGAACCGGCACAATTCCGGCACAGTTTCCGAAAACAAGAAGGGCGGCCACGTTGGCCGCCCTTCGTATGCCTATGAAAGAATTGAATTAGGTTGGTGGCGGGGGCGAGATTTGAACTCGCGACCTTTGGGTTATGAGCCCAACGAGCTACCAGGCTGCTCCACCCCGCGTCGAGGTGCGCATTATAGGCAGCCCCGCCGCGAACTGTCAATCTCAGCGGGGAAGCGGCGTCGCCGGAGCCGGCTCCGCCGGCTCGAACAGGAACAGGATCTCGCCGGGGCGGCCCAGACCGAGCTCCTCGCGGGCGATCTGCTCGATGCGGTAGGGGTCGTGTTTCAGGGCGTAGGTGTCGGCCGCCAGGCGGTCGTTGGCCTGGCGCAGCGTCTGGACCTCCTCCTGCAGCCGCGCCAGGAGGTGGCGCTGGCGGAACCCCTGGATCAGCCCCATGTCGCCGAACAGGGAATTGAACAGGAGCGACAGGGCGACGAACCAGAACAGGACCACGAGCGCCTTACGCCGGAGATCGACGGGGGGGATCGGCTCGCGTTCGCGGGCGGAGCTCATGGCTTCCCGCCCCGGGCGAGGGCGGTGCGCCCGGGATAGCGCGCCTTGCTCCCGAGATCTTCCTCGATGCGCAGGAGCTGGTTGTACTTGGCGACGCGCTCGCCGCGCGACGGCGCCCCGGTCTTGATCTGGCCGAGGTTGAAGGCGACCGCCAGGTCGGCGATGAAGGTGTCCTCGGTCTCGCCGGAGCGGTGCGACAGGACCGTGGTGTAGCCCGCGGAGCGCGCCAGGGAGACGGCGCGCAGCGTCTCGCTGAGCGTGCCGATCTGGTTCGGCTTGATCAGGACGGAGTTCGCCACCTTCCTGTCGATTCCTTCGCGGATGAGGGCGGTGTTGGTCACGAAGATGTCGTCGCCGACGAGCTGCACGGCGTCGCCGAGCGAGCGCGTCAGCAGCTTCCAGCCGTCCCAGTCGTCCTCGGCCATGCCGTCCTCGATCGACAGGATCGGGCGCCGCCGCACCAGCTCGGCGTAGAAGGCGACCATCTGCTCGGCGCTGCGACGCGCGGGCCTCTCGGTGTGGAGGACGTACGCGCCGTCTTGGCGCAATTCGGTCGCCGCCACGTCGAGGGCGATCCCGACCTGCTCGCCCGGACGGTAGCCGGCCGCCTCGATGGCGCCGACCACCGCGTCCACCGCCTCGGCGTTCGACTTCAGGTCGGGGGCCCAGCCTCCCTCGTCGCCGCCGCCGCTGCGCAGGCCGCGCGACCTCA
>DAISWT010000396.1:0-2697 GCA_036826235.1 Acidobacteriota bacterium
TCGTCAAGGTCCCCTCCCAGGTCCTCATCGGTGCTCCCGCCGACACCACACCGCCCACCGTGTCGATCACCGCCCCTGCGGCGGGCTCGACCGTCGGCGGCGCCGTCACGATCTCGGCCACCGCTTCCGACAACGTCGGCGTGGCCGGAGTGCAGTTCCGCCTCGACGGCGCCAACCTGGGCAGCGAGACGACCGCGGCGCCTTACGTCGTGAGCTGGAACACCGCGGGCGCCTCCAACGGCTCCCACAGCCTCACCGCTGTGGCCCGTGACGCCTCCGGCAATACCACCACGTCGACGGCGATTGCCGTCACGGTCGCGAACGACACCACACCGCCGGTCATCTCCCTGGTCCAGACGTCCGGCGTGACCTCCTCGAGCGCCACCATCACCTGGAGCACCAACGAGGGCTCCGACTCGCAGGTCGAGTACGGCTCGACCACCGCCTACGGCAGCAGCACCCCGGTGAACGCCCCGCTGATCACCTCGCACAGCCTGCTCCTTGCCGGGCTCGCCCCGGCCGCGCTCTGTCACTACCGCGTCAAGTCCCGCGACGCCTCCGGCAACCTGGCGACCTCGGGCGACTTCACGTTCACGACGCAGACCGCCACGCCGCCCCCGCCCGCCACCGGACCGATCGGCTCCTGGTCGTTCTCCGAAGGCGGCGGCACGGTCACCGCCGATGCCTCCGGCAACGGCTTCAACGGCACCCTCGTCAACGGCCCCGCCTGGATCGCCGGCAGGAGCGGTCCGGCCCTCTCCTTCGACGGTCTCAACGATTACGTCGACGTCGCCACCACCCCTGCCCTGAACGCCTTTCCTCTCACGCTGGCCGGCTGGGTCCGCACCACCGACACCGGCCTGCACGGCGTGCTCAACAAGTACCTGCCCGGCTCCCTCAACGGCTACCAGATCTTCACCAACGGCGGCAGCCTGTGCGCCTGGTACTTCAGGGACGCCGCCGACTACATCTGGGATGGAACTTCCTGCACCCTGGCGACGCCCGGATACACCGACGGCCAGTGGCACCACGTCGCCTTCGTGGTCGACGCCTCCGGCGGGCAGCTGTACGTGGACGGAGTGCTGAAGGCGGTGCGCGCCTGGACCGGCACCGCCGGTCCCACCACCACGACCGCCGGCCTCACCTTCGCCCGCTATCCCGGCATCGCGGCGCCCTACCTGCCCGGCGCTCTCGACGAGGTGCGCTTCTACAACCGCGCCCTCGCCGCCGGCGAGATCGCGGAAATGAGCCGGCGTCACAGTTCCCCGAGCATCCTGGGGATAGAGGCCTGGTGAATCACCACGTCGGGGGCGAGCATGCTCCCGAAGACATGCGATCGGGGCGGCCCGCAGGTCGAGCGGGGTCTCGCCCGCGCCCTTTGGAGCAAGGTCTGCGAGACCGGTCGTGAGGGTGCGGCTGGTCAAGTCCACCGCGCGCATGGTGCTGCATGCCGGGAGCAGGACGGACCGTCGCCGGTCCGTTCAGTTGAAGGTGAGTGTCAGGGACGTCCCAAAGGAAATCCCCGTTATCGGCTGAAGGTTCGAGTCGACCGCCGCCGCATTCTGGAAGCCAAGCGTCGTGCTCCCCGCCGCGATCCCCCTGAACGGCAACGTCATCACAATCTGGTCCGCACCGCTGGCCTGCAGGCCGTTCGGCACGGCCTGCCGCGAGATCGCCACGATCAGACGGCCGGGATCGCCCTGCATCTCGCCCGCCTGCAGGACCGTCGCTGCGCCGTCACGGTTCAGGAAGCTGCCCTCCACTGCCGGGGGCTCGAACTGCACGACAGTCGGGTCGAACACCAGATCGAACTGGAGCCCGTAGATGTCGCTCGAGGTCGTCGGCCCCCCCAGGTGCACCACGACGGCGATCGAGTTGACCCCCGGGGCCGGGCAACCAAGGGTGACCTTGTCCGGCGCCGGTGCCGTGGTCCCGCTGCACAGCAGGCTGGGCACCACGCCGTGATCTCCCCCGGCGCCACCGCCGCACGCGAGGGCGATGACTGCCAGCGCCCCGGAGAGCACCGTCCGGACGTTTGCCGGTTCCTTCACGGCACCACCCTGCCCCACAGGCTGACCAGCAGAGCCAGGTCGTACCCGTCCACGCATCCTTCAGGGTTGAGATCGGCCGCGGCGTCGAACCGCGGGTCGCCCTGGCAGGAGCCGAAGGCATGTGTTATCCGGAAAAGATCGGACCCGTCGATGCGGCCGTGCGAGCTCCCCGTGTCGTCGATGTTGGCGGCCCGCGGTAAATACTGGCAGACGTCTCCGCGGCCGTCCCCGTCGGAGTCGATCTGCGCCGGGTTGTAGAGCGCGGGGCAGTTGTCGACCAGATCGGGGACACCGTCATGGTCGCTGTCGGTCGGCGGCGTGGCGGTCTGCGTCGTGAACGTGAAGTCGCCCGAGGTCGCCAGGTTGCCGGAGGCGTCGCGGGACTTGACGCGGTAGTGACAGAGCGCGGCCGGGGCGAGCCCGGCAAGGAGCAGGCTGTGCGAGGTGATCAGCGGGGCGTTCACCGGGGTGCTGCTGCCGTAGGCGGTGGTCGAGCCGTACTCGACCTGCGAGTCGGAGCCCTCGTTGGTGCTCCAGGTGATGGTGGCGCTCGAGGAGGTCACGCCGGACATCTGGACCAGGGAGATGACCGGCGGTGTGGTGTCGGCGGGAGCACCGATGAGGACCTGGGAGGGGACCTTGACGA
>DAISWT010000397.1:0-2697 GCA_036826235.1 Acidobacteriota bacterium
GTGCGGGCGGAGACTTCGACGATGGGCGCTTCCTCGAGAAAGGTCCCCTGGACCGGCGTGATCCCGTAGCCGAGCGCCGGCGTCCCGAGATGCACCCCCTGCCACACCGCCTCGGCATAGAGACCCTTCAGACAGAAACCGGCGAGAACCGCTCCCACGAGCTGCGAAACGATGAGCTGTGCGACCTGGGCGGGGTCCTTGATTCTTCCGGTTGCCCACAGGGCGCAGGTCACCGCCGGGTTCAGCTGGCCC
Organism: Acidobacteriota bacterium; assembly: GCA_036826235.1. Lineage (GTDB taxonomy): Bacteria > Acidobacteriota > Polarisedimenticolia > Gp22-AA2 > Gp22-AA2 > Gp22-AA3. Next base: position 253 of record DAISWT010000397.1, read on the forward strand.
CCGGAGATCGCCATGGTGCACGACACCGCAATCGACAGGACGAGCCCGTGGGCCATCGCGATGCCGATCAGCCCGACGCCGCCCTTGGTCAGCGCATTCGTGCAGATCGCCCCGGCGCCGATGAAGCACAGGGCGAACGTCCCGATCAACTCCGCAGCGCACTCTTTCCAGGCAACACGCATCGAGAGCACCTCCCTGGGTTTCGCTGGGTGGGACCCGCGAGACGCTCCCGCGGGGTCGATCGCGCCAACCGTACCCGAGCCGCCTCCGGTTGTCAATGCGTCGGGGCACGGAGGCGTCTCGCGCACGCGATGCCGGGCCCGGCACCGCTTCCTCGGGAAGTCTCACACCCACCGAACGCAGACTCCGCGTGGTCCCGGATCAAGAGGCCCATAATGGTCTATCGAGATGACTGACGGCTTCAACGCGTGCGATGCGAAGGGGATGATGTTTGCGCGAAGGGCGTGGCCCTGCGCGCGGCGGCGGCGAGATCGAGGTCAGCGTCCGGGCGGAGCCGCCCGCTCGATCCGGCAGGCCCGCGCCACGCCGTCGCGGTACAGAAGCCACAGATCGAGACCGCGCGACAGGACGCGGCGGATCCGGTCGGCGGTGCGCGGCGATTGGGCGTGGTCGAGCACCATCTTCCAGGCCATCTTGCGGTGGCCGGTCTCGACCATGTGGTGCGCCCGCTTCAGATCGAGAAAACGGGCGTCGACGCCGTAGTGTTTCACCAGGGCATTGCGGCGCAGCTCCGCCTCGAGATCGACCGGATCCTCGGGCTCGGGCGTGGTGATCCTGCGCCGGTCGTCCACGCTCCCCTCGATGAAGATGGTCACCAGCGCGGCCCCTTCGATCCACGAGCGGCGCGTAGTGATCTGGTCGATGAAGGCGCGGTAGGCGGTCGCCTCCGGCAGCAGGTCGATGCCGCTGAAACGGGCGCGCGGGAAGCCGAGCCCCTCCATCATGACCAGGAACAGCTCCGGGTGAGGCACGCCCCTGCTGAGTTTGCCGGTCTCCTCCTCGTACAGGTTTTCAGCCAGGTCCTGCCGCACCTCCGGGTGCGGGCAGCGCGAGTGGACGCGGCTCAGGAGCACCGGAAAGTCACGCACGTACACCTCGAACTCATGCTGGAAATGGAGCAGGAGCTGGGGGCGGGTCGCATGACCCTCGTTGAAGTGGGGCCAGGCCCAGTGGTTCTTGCGATCCATCGTGGCGAGAAGGTCGTCCTGGAGCTCAGCGACGGCGGGCGGCATCCCTGCTCCTCCCACACGAAAGGCGCCCCGAAACTCGCCCGGACGCCTGACCGATGATGGTGCCCGGCGGCCGGGAAATCAAGCGCCCGAAGGGGGTGATTGAGTCTGTGGCGCGCTCGGCGCGGGCTGCGGATCGGGCGACTCGCTGCCCGACGGCCTCTCGCCCTCTCCGGACCCCGGCGCCTCCCCTGCGGCGGAGGCGCCGTCGCTCCCCGGCGCGGCCTCGTCGCCCGCCGACGGCTCCACTGGCGGCGGGATGCGGAACGGGACGCCTTGCGGCGGCGGCCCCTGCGGCGGCGCCGGGGGCGCCGTCAGTCTGGGCGGCTTGATGCTGCGCGGCGGCTCCTGTCCGAACTCCGGCAGGAGATATCCTCGGGGCGGGACGAGGATCAGCCGCTCCCCGGGGAGTAGCAACCGGTAGAGCTCGCGGGCCGGCGTCTCGTCCAGATGAACCGCCACGCCGAGCACGATGCCTCCGGTCCCGGCACCGGACGCCGGACGGCTCCACCAGGCGGCCAGCCTGGACCAGACCGTCCGCTTCTCCGCGATCCCCTCGATCCGCGCCAGCGCCGGTTGCGTGAACTGCAGTTCGTAGTCGGCCGGGGCCTCCGGTGGCAGGACGTCGGCGACGTTTTCGTCCGCCGCGCCGGCCTCGATGTCCGACGGTGTCAGAGGTTTCAGACGCGGATCGTTCTCCTTCTCCTTGATGGTGACGATCCCGGCCTGGGCGAGCGGGGCCGTGGCATCGCCCTCGTGCGCCCGGAGCGCCCCATCGAAATCGATCGTAGCGAGTGGGATCTCGCGCACGGTCAGGCCCAGGAGAGCGATCCTCAACTGGCTCTCGGCGGCATCCAGGACGAGATACGGCTTCCTCGATCTGGCAAGGGCCAGCTCGCCCTCAAGGAGAGCCACCCTGCGACGCAGGGCGTCCAGATCGGCGCGCGTCGGCGCGGCGGCGACCGCAGCGCTTCGTCCCGCCGGTGCAGCCGCGCGGCGCGCGCGCGCCGCGAGCAGGACGGCCGCCGCGAGGAACACCGGCACACCGCGCATGCGCAAGACCTCCCGTTTCAGAAAATGTACACCGGCGTGCCAACGCGGACGTTCTTGTAGACCGTCTCGAGATCCCGGCCGCCGAGACGCACGCAGCCGTGGGTGATGCTCAGCCCGAGAGCCCTCTCGTACAGCGTTCCAT
>DAISWT010000398.1:0-1940 GCA_036826235.1 Acidobacteriota bacterium
GGCGCTGGACCGAGAACTTCAGGGGGGCAGGACAACGGCGTTCGTCGACGAGGTCGACCTCTTCAACGGCTTCGCGGACGTCATGATTCCGCTCGGCGACCTGGCGAGCGTGACGCTGCGCGGTGGTCGTCAGGAGCTGATCTTCGGTTCCCAGCGGCTGGTCGGGCCGGGCGACTTCACGCAGGTCCCCCACACCTTCGATGGTAGTGCCGCAATCGTTCGGATCGGGGACTGGACCATCACCCCCTTCTGGACCATGGCGGTGCCGATCGTCAATAAGTACCGCTTCAACGATTCCACGTTGGATCAACAGCTCTTCGGCATCTTCGGCACCGGCCCTCTTCACCTCCTGCCCGTGAACCTGGACCTCTACTGGCTCGGCGTCAACAACGCGCTCGCCACCTTCAACGGCACCTCCGGGCGAGAGCACCGACAAACGTTGGGAGGCAGGACCTGGGGCAAGATCGGCCAGACGAACCTGGACTTCGAGGTGGAGGGAGCAGGCCAGTTCGGATCGGTAGGGCGCGGGAACATCGCCGCGGGCATGTTCACCGCCGTGCTCGGCTATACGCTGCCGGTCCCGCGTTTGTCACCCCGCGTCTACCTCGAGTTCGATTATGCGAGCGGAGACAAGGGGCGAGGCGGGAACGTCGGCACCTTCAATCAGCTCTATCCGAATGGCCACTCGTACCTCGGCTACATCGACTACATCGGGCGGCAGAACATCATCAGTGCCAGTGGGGGCCTGAGCATGACCCCGGTCCGCGGTCTGATCTTGTCCCTTCAGCAATACTTCTTCTGGCGCGCATCCGATCGCGATGCGATCTACAACAAGGCTGGAGCCGTACTCCGGCCGGGGACCGGGACCACCGCCCGCTACGTCGGCGCCGAGGTCGATCTGCTGGCTACCTACAACTTCACGCGTCATGTGCAGTTCTACGCGGGCTACAGCCGCTTCTTCCCCGGCGAGTTCATTGAGAAGACGGGCCCGTCCCGGGACAGCGACTTCCTGTATGGGGCGATTCAGTACACGTTCTGAACAAGGAGGGCCCGCTCGAGCGGGCGGCCTTCAACAAGAGCCTGGCCCGCCGGAGTGCGATTGGGAAGCTTTCGGCAAGAATCGGGAAGCGCTGCCCGCTCCGCCGTCCGTGCGAAGGTCCTACCGCGCGATGACGCCGCAGGCGATGCGCGGCCCCGAGTTCCCCGCCGGATCCGTCCTCTCGTCATCCGGATCGGCGTGGATCACGAGCGAGGTCCCCCCGGCGGGGAACAGCGAATGGCTCCCCGGGCCGAGCGTGACGCGCGAGTCTAGAAAGCTCGCCTGTACCGAGCCGTCAGGGCCGACGATCAGGTTGGGAAAGTCACCGGCATGAGGACCCGCCGGGTTGTCGAGTCCGTGGTGCTTGCCGTCTGGATTGGAATGCGGCCCCGCGCTATCGAACGACGGCGGCTCGCACTTGCCCACTGCGTGAATGTGATTCCGTGAGCGCCCGGCGCGAGGCCGGTGACATCCACCCGGAGCCGGACGCTACCGGGCTCCTGGACGAGCGTGGCGTGGCCGGCCACCTGACCTCGTGAATTCATCAGGTTGATCGTCGCGTCCTGTGCGCCGGCCCGTTGCGGACTCAGCGCCGCGGAAACGAGAAAGAAGCCTGCGGCGATCCAACGCTGGGGACTCTGGGTCATGCTGTCCTCCTGGCCTAACCCAACGCCGACGAGCTCGCCACCAGCTCGCCGGCGCTTCATGGTGACGTTACAGGTACTGCCCTGTGGCGACGGCCCGCCCGACGTGCCGCGGCTCCTGCTTGGACTCACCGGTGAGCGGTTTCATGGCTATCCACTCGCCGAGGTTCGTGACGCCTATCGGGAGCTCGAGCAGCGCCACACCCGCGGCAAGATCGTGCTCGCCAACCTACTGTTTGAGCGTCCGAATATAGTCA
>DAISWT010000398.1:2000-2659 GCA_036826235.1 Acidobacteriota bacterium
CATGTTCGCCTTCGCCGCCGTGGCCGCCCCCGCCGGCATGTCCGCCGAATCCGCCGTGCCCGCCGAAGCCGCCATGTTCTCCGAAGCCGCTATGGGCAAAGCCGTGACCCCCGTCGCCATGACCCCAGTGGCCGTGATCCCAGTGGCCATGGTCCCAGCCATGGTGCCAGTCACCCCAGCCGCCATAGTCAAGACCGGCCGAGCCGTAGAGCGGATCACCGACGTATCCGTCGTAAGCGTAACCCGCGCAACCGCCGAGGAAGAGACCGATGCCGATCATGAGCCGTATAGCCCTCGTCAGTAGTCTGCCGCGATTCATCGCAGTCTCCGTTTTCAGTCCCTCATGGCGTTCGTTCATGCCAGGTTGGGACGGGTGATCTACATCCTGTCGAAGACGTCCACGTAGTTCACGGTTCGCCCGTTTCCGTCGGTCAACACGCCTCTGCACGTCATCTGCTTCTGGTCCGTCGAGACGGTGCAGGTCTGGACGTCGGATTGACCGGTCGGGCCCCTGAACGTCGACTGCAGGGTGTTGCCGGTCAGGCGGAACGACGCCGTGGTATCGCCGCTGATGGAGTGGAACTCACCGTCGCCCACCGCGTTGAACGTCTCGACGAGTGTTCGACCATCCGTGGTGAGGACGGTCACCGACCATTTGA
>DAISWT010000399.1:0-2654 GCA_036826235.1 Acidobacteriota bacterium
AGGATCCGGTCGACGCCACCAAGAAACCGAAGGGGCGATCGCGTGACGCGAAGACCGCCTCGACCCCCGCGCCCAAGGACCCCGCGGCCCCCGCCGGGCCGCCGCCGGTCCCGCAGGAGGGGAGCGCCCCGGGGGTCACGGCCGCGACCTGGAAGGACGGCCCGAATTTCCTGAGTCGGCGATCGCCGCTGGTGCCCGGCCTGCCGGCGCGCCGCGACCCGAGCCAGCGGACTCGATCCGGGATGAACCCGGGGTCGGCGCCCCCTGCCGTGCAAGCGCCGGTGCCGGCGAGCCGCCTGGACGTGCCGCTCAAGTTCACGGCCAAGCCGGTGGGGGAGGTGTACGCCGCGCTTGGGGTGGCGCACGGCGTGACGTTCATGATCGACGCGGCGGTCGATCGCCGCACCACGGTGACCGCCGACCTGAGCGGCAAGAACCTGAAGGAGGCGCTGGCGCTGGTGTCGAAGCTGGCGGGCCACAAGGTGCTGCGCAAGGATGGGGGGCTGTACCAGGTCTTCCCCGCCGCCGGGGGGGAGTCGATGGCGGAGAAACCGATACACGAGGAGCCGCTGCCGCCGGTGCAGGTGCATCCGTGAAACCGAAGCGGCGCTTCGATCTGCGCGAGAACCTGTGGCACATCGCCGGCGTGCTCGGGGTCCTGCTCCTCCTCAATCTCGGGTTCTACCTGTTGTTCAACCTGCCGCGGCTGCGCTCGCTGCAGAACCTGGAGGAGCGCCGCAACACCGCGGCGCGCGATCTGCGCAGCACCACCGCGCGCTGCGACAAGATGCGCGAGCTGGTGGCGCAGTATGACACGGAGACCAAGAGGCTGGACGACTTCTACGACAACATCCTCGGCAGCCAGATGGATCGAATGACGCCGATCCAGAAGGAAGTGCGCAGCATCGCCGCGGAGTTCCACATCGACCCGGAGGCCATCGACTACAACCCGCAGGAGAACCCGGGGTCGGGGATGACGACGTTCCAGATCACCATCCCCCTGGTCGGCGGCTATCCGAACCTCAGGCAGTTCATCAACCGGATCGAGTCCTCGAAGCACCTCCTGATCGTCGAGAGCGTCGAGCTGACGGGGGCCCGCGAAGGCGGGGCGATGCTGAGCCTGACCATCAAGATCTCCACTGTGTTCCACGCCCCGCCGGTCGCCGTCGTGCCGCCGCCGGCGCCGGCCTGAAGAGGACCGCCGAGACGCCATGGGCATGCTGAAGGAACGGAAGAAGGAGCTGCTGCTGGGCGCGCTGCTGGTCGCCATCGCCGTGGTGGTCTGGCAGAACCTCGCCGGCGGCGGCGCACCCGTGAGCGCCGGGCCGGCGCCGGGCGGTCCGGTGCCGCGTGTCAACCTCGAGATCGCGAAGATCTACCCGGTCGACTGGGCCTCGATGTCTGCGCCCCGGCCGACGTACGATCCCAACGGCCGGAACATCTTCACCTACGGCGCCATCCCGGTACCGACCCCGCCCCCGCTCACGCCGCAGGAGAAAGAAGCGATCGAGAAGGCGCGGCTCGCGGCGGAGGAGGAACGCAAGCGCCAGGAGCTGCTGGCACAACAGGCGCAGGCGGCGGCTGCTTCGCAGGCCCAGGCGGCCGCGCAGGCGCAGGCCAACCAGCCTCCCCCGGCACCTCCCAAGCCGCAGCCGCCGCCGATCAACTACAAGTTCATCGGCTACGTCGGCCCGTCCGAGAATAAGATCGCCGTCCTGCACGACGGCAACGATCTGATTTTCGTGCGCGCGGGGGAGAAGATCGGCGGCCAGTTCAAGATCCTCGAGATCGGCTACGAGTCGATCAAATTCGGTTACACGGATCCCAGGTTCAAGGGCGAGACGACGACGTTGCCGATGAGCAGCTCGTACTGAGAGGGGGTGACGAGGTGAGGACAGCAGCATCCACGCAGGAAACCCGCAGCCGGACGCCTCGCGCCCGAAACGCCGGGATCGCCGCCGCGCTCGCCGCGGCGCTGGCGGTCGGCGCCTGCGCCACGGGGCATCTGTACAGCGCCGGTCAGAAGGAGATGGCGGCGGAGAACTTCGACCGGGCGGTGCTGCTGTTCTCCAAGGCGGTCTCATCGGATCCGACGAGCACGCGCTACAAGGTCGCCCTGTCGCGCGCCAAGATGCGGGCGGCGCAGGATCACTTCGCCAAGGGGCAGGCGTACGTGAAGGCGGGCCGGATCGACGCCGCCATCGCCGAGTTCCAGCAGACGGTCTACCTCGACCCGTCGCACCAGTACGCCGCCAACGAGCTGTCCAAGGCGCTGGCGGAGTGGCAGAGGCAGCAGAAGCTGGACGAGTCGGAGATGGAGAAGCTCAAGAAGAAGGCCAAATCAGAGGCCCCCGGGCGGGTGGCGCCGCACCTGAACCCCGCCTCGAACATTCCGATCGTGCTGCGCTTCAAGGACGAGACGATCAAGAAGATCTACGACGCCTTGAGCAAGGCCTCCGGGGTCAACTTCATCTACGACGACAGGCTCGATCTCAACAAGAAGACCACCATCGACCTCGCCGACGTGACGTTCGAGCAGGCCCTCAATACCCTGATGACCATGAACAAGCACTTCTTCAAGATCTGGGACGAGAACACCATCCTGATCGCCGACGACAACCAGCAGAAGCACAAGGAGTACGACGACCTGGTCG
>DAISWT010000400.1:0-2654 GCA_036826235.1 Acidobacteriota bacterium
CCGCCGGCATCGATCCTCGTCAAGGCAAGGCCGGCGCGGCATCCACCCGGCCCTGTGCGTGCGGTAGCGCCGCGGCCTGAAGGTGTGGGACACTCCAGGACCCTGCGCGTCCCGACGTGGAGGTGGAGTGATGCGTCCGGCTCAGTTCATCGCGTTGTTCCTGTTTGCAGCGACGATGAGTCTGGCCTCCTGCGCCAGGCCGGCCCGGCTGTCTCATCGGGCCGCGTCGCCGACCGGCGCGGGGGCCGTCGCCTGTGCCGAGGCCGCCGCGACCGACGCCGGGCTTGAGATCCTGCGCTCTGGAGGCAGCGCCGCCGACGCCGCGGTGGCCGTCGCCCTGGCCCTCGCGGTGGTCCACCCGCAGGCGGGCAATCTGGGAGGGGGCGGCTTCGCCGTGGTCAAGAATGGCGGCGCGGTCACCACGCTCGATTTCCGCGAGACCGCGCCGCGCGCCGCGACGCATGACATGTTCCTCGACCCCGACGGGAAGGTGATCCCGGAAGCCTCTCTCGTCGGCGGTCTCGCCGCCGGCGTCCCCGGTTCGCCCGCAGGACTGTTCGAGCTGCATCACCGGCATGGTTTCCTCCCCTGGCGCGCGATCGTGCAGCCCGCCATCCGGCTGGCGCGCGACGGCTTCACGGTCTCCCAGCGTCTGCACGACGCCGTCGAATGGGAAACGGATCTCCTGACGCGCTTCCCGGAGACCGCCGCCGTCTGGCTGCCCGAAGGCAAGCCGCCGGAGCCGGGGACCGTGATGCGGCTCCCGGAGCTGGCGGCGACGCTGGCCGCCTACGCCGAGCGCGGGCCCGAGGCGATCATGTCGGGATCGGTCGCGTCGGCCGTCGCATCGGCTTCGCGGGACCACGGCGGCGTGCTCACGACAGCCGATCTTTCCGACTACCGGCCGGTCTGGCGCGAGCCGCTGCGCTTCCGGGCGTTCGGGTGGGAGGTCGCCTCGATGCGGCTGCCCTCCTCGGGCGGATTCATCCTGGCCCAAAGCCTCGGGATGCTCGAGCATCTCGGATGGGACCGACTGCCACGGGAGGGGGTCGACCGGCTCCACTTGCTCGCCGAGGTCTGGCGCCGGGCATACTCCGATCGGTTTCTCCTCGGCGACCCGGCGCGTATGCCGTCGGACGTCTCGCGGCTGCTCGGCCTCGAGTGGATCGCCGCGCGCGCCGCCGGCATCGATCGGGCGCGCGCCACGCCGTCGGCGCAGGTGCATCCCTGGTCCGGAAGCGAGGCCGGCGAAGCGGCTGCCACCGTGCACCTGTCGGTCGCCGACGGGGCGGGAGAGATGGTGGCTCTGACGAGCACACTCAATGGCTGGTTCGGCTGCGGCGTCTACGTGAAAGGCGCCGGCTTCCTGCTCAACAACGAGATGGACGACTTCGTCGTATCCCCCGGAAGGCCAAACCTGTTCGGCCTGGTGCAGGGGGAGGCGAACTCCGTCGCGCCCGAGGCACGCATGCTGTCCTCCATGAGCCCGACGATTGCCTGGCGGGGGTCGGAATCGATCGCGCTCGGATCGCGGGGCGGATCGCGCATCCCGACTTCCACGATGCAGGTCCTGCTCGATCTCATCGTCGACGGCGATTCCCTGCGCGCCGCGGTGGACCGTCCACGCATCCATCACCAGTGGCTTCCCGATCAGATCACCGCCGAGCGCGGGGCCCTGGACGACACGACGCGCGCCGCCCTGGAGATGCGGGGTCACACGATCCGCGAGGACGAGGAGATCGGCGAGGTGAACGTGGTGCGGCGCCTGTCCGGGGGAGAGCTGGAGGCGGCCGCCGATGCGCGGGGGCCCGGCGCCGCGGGGCTGACGAATCAGTAGCCGATCAGACTCACGACGTCGACTCCAGCGAGACGGCTGCGCCCCTCGAGAAAGGTGAGCTCCACCAGGAACCCGGCGCCGACGACATTCCCTTCCAGGCGTTCCACCAGTTTGCGAGTGGCGGAGGCGGTGCCGCCGGTGGCGAGCAGGTCGTCCACGATCAGGACCCTCTCCCCGGGCCGGATCGCGTCGGTGTGAATCTCCAGCCGGTCCTTGCCGTACTCGAGCGCGTACTCCTCCGCCAGCGTCTTCCAGGGAAGCTTGCCCGGCTTGCGCACCGGGACGAAGCCGGCCTTGAGGTGGAGCGCGATCGCCGGCGCGAAGATATAGCCCCGCGACTCGATGCCGACGACTTTGCTGATCTCCCGGTCGCGGAAGCGCTCCGAGAGCGTCGTCAGTGCGTACTGCAGCGCATCCCGGTCGTTCAGAAGCGGCGTGATGTCCTTGAAGACGATGCCCTTCTTGGGGAAATCGGGCACGTCGCGAATGTAAGGGCGCAGGTCCATCTCGGTCCCCTCGCCTCTCCTCAAAAACGCACCTCGAACAGGTGCACGTCCGGATCCAGCTCGGTCGCCGTCGACTCCACTCCCTCGACCGCGGCCCCTCTCGGTCCGGCGCGGAGCTGGTTCTCGAATTGACGCAGCACCTCGGGGGGCCCCTGCGCCACCACCTCGACCCGGCCGTCGGGAAGGTTGCGCGCGAAGCCGCGGATCCCGAGGCCCGTGGCGGCGCGCACGGCGAAGAAGCGGTAGCCGACCCCCTGAACCACGCCGCTGATCAGGAACCGGGTGGCCTTCATCGCAACTTTCAGATGGTC